>CALGFI010000150.1 GCA_937881155.1 uncultured bacterium
GCGCGCCGCCGCGATGGGAGCGGTGCTTCTTCTGTGGTGGGCCGTCTCCGCTTCGGGCCTGTTCATCGTCGCCGTACTGCCCCCACCCGGCGAGGCGCTTCGCGCGTTCGCCGACACGTTCGCGCAGGACTCACCGCCGAACCGCGAATCGCTCGTTCAGGCGACGCAGGCGAGCGTCATCCGTCTGATCGTCGGGCTCGGCATCGGGGTCCTGATCGGAACGATCTTCGGTCTCGCCATGGCCGCGTCCACGGCGATCCAGCGCAGCCTCGGAAGCCTGATGTCGGGACTGCAGGCGTTGCCGTCGATCTCGTGGCTGCCGCTCGCGATCATCTGGTTCGGCCTGAACGAGCGGGCGATCCTGTTCGTCGTCATCATCGCGTCGATCCCCGCCGTGGCCATCGCCGCGGCGTCGGCCATCCGGCTCGTCCCGCCGCTTCTCGTACGCGCGGGTCGCACGCTCGGAGCGAAGCGCGGGACGCTCTACGCGCGGGTCGTGTTACCGGCCGCGGTGCCGGCGTATGTTGCGGGCCTCCAATCCGCGTGGGCGCTCGGCTGGCGCGCCCTCATGGCCGGGGAGCTGATCTCGACGGGTGGGAGGGGACTCGGCCACCTGCTCGATGCCAACCGTCAACTGACCAGCACGTCGAACATCTTCGCCGTGATGCTCATGATCATCATCGTGGGAATGGCGGTCGAGTCGCTGTTCGGCATCGTCGACAGACGTGTGAGGAGCCGCCGAGGGCTGCTCGTCAACGCGTAACGGTTCTCACGGAATCGCCGCGCGCTTGAGCGCGTCCGAACGCGCCTCGTGCGTCAGCTGCAGCAGCGCGTCCGACACCCGCGGCACGTGCTGATCGGGCCGTTCGATCACCTTCATCGGCTCTGGCAGCCGTTCGAGATCCGCGTGGAACAGGCTGCGTGCGGTCTCCAGCGTTCGGTGCGGACCGGTTCGGCGTCCGTCCGTCATCACCGGGACGAGCAGCGGTTCGCTCTCGGCGGGGAGCGCCTCGTCGCGTAACCCGATCGTGTCGCCGTCGGGACCGCGGAAGACCTGCTTCCGGCCGGGCGACGTGGATTTCTGCGAGGAGAGCTTCATCATCGGCCGCGCGTCGTACTCGACCAGCTTGTAGGCGGAGTCGAGCGACGGCGCGTCGGCCGAGACGCCGACGCGAGTGCCGACACCGAACGCATCGATCGGAGCGCCGCTCCGCACCAATCGATCCACCTCGATCTCGTCGAGCCCGCCGCTGACGAAGATGCGGACCTCGTGGAGCCCGGCGTCGTCGAGGATCTCGCGCGCGGCCCGACTCAGCTGGCCCAGGTCTCCGCTGTCGATCCGGATCCCCAGGTTGTCCGAGAGGCCGAGCTCCTGGATCACCTGGATCGCCGTGCGAACGCCGTTCAGCGTGTCGTACGTGTCGACGAGGAACGTCGTGCGCTCGGGGAAATCGCGCGCGAAGGTTCGGAACGCCTCGGCTTCCGTCGGGAACGACTCGATATAGGAATGTGCCATGGTGCCGGCGACCTTCAGCCCGAGCTGGCGCGCCGCTTCGACGTTGCTGGTGGACGAGAACCCGACGATCGAACTCACTCGGGCGACCGTCATCGCCGCCTCGAGGCCCTGCGTCCGCCGGAGCGCGAAGTCGACCACGTCGCGCCCGTCCGCGGCGATCACGCATCGCGCGGCCTTCGACGCGATCGTCGTGTGGAACGTGATCTGGTTCAGAAGGAATGGCTCGACGAGCTGAGCGACGGCGATCGGAGCGGTGATCTCGAGGAGCGGTTCGCCGGCGTGGACGATCCGTCCCTCCGGAACCGCCCACACCTCGCCCTGGAACCGGAGTCCGGCGAACGCGTCGACCACGTCGCGCGGGAAGTTCAGAACGTCCTCCAGGTAGTCGAGGTCGCGCTCCGGGAAGTCGAACGTCTCCAGGAACTCCAGGCACGGCTCGAGCCCGGCCGACACGAGGAACCCCCGCGTGGGCGGGAGCGTCCGGACGAATAGGCTGAACGTTGCCTCCTGTCGCATCCCGCGACGCAGGTAGCTCGCGGCCATGTTGAGCTCGTACAGGTCCGTGAGCAGCGCGCTCGGCGGCATGTCGTAAGGCTACCGAGGGTGCGCGGTCCGTGGACGCGCCGAGTGCGTCACGGGTAGCGTGCCGCTGCCGTGACCGACGCGCCCGACTTCCGCATCGAGCAGAGCGAGCTCCAGGCCGAGGGTGACGAGTTCGACGAGTTCGGCTGGCAGGATCTGCCGTACCACACCGACTGGCGCGGTTCGTTCCACAAGCTGCCGTGGGCGACCGACGAGGACGCGATCCGTCGAGCAGGAGCGCAGGCAGCGATCGTGGGCGCGCCGCTCGACGACGGGACGTCCGCTCGTGCCGGCGCTCGGTTCGGACCGCGGGCCATCCGCGAGGCGCCGTACCACTGGGGAACGACCGAGGCGTGGTCGATCCAGCTCGAGGTCGAGCCGTTCCGCGAGCTCGTCGTCGTCGACGCCGGCGACGCTCCGGTCGTTCCGTCTCGACTCGAGCGGGCGCACCGCGTCATCCACGAGAAGGTGCTTCGAGTTGCTCGCGCCGGCGCGATCCCGATCGTGCTCGGTGGAGACCATTCGATCACCTATCCGTCCGCGGCCGCGGTCGCCCGTCACGTGCACCCGCGAAGGGTCGGCATCGTGCACTTCGACGCGCACGCCGACACCGGCAACGAGGTATGGGGTTCGCTGCTGTCGCACGGCACCCCGATGCGCCGCCTCCTGGAAGAAGGTTGGGTCTCAGGGCGGAACTTCGTGCAGATCGGCCTTCGCGGCCACTGGCCCGAGCGCGAAACGTTCGAGTGGATGCGCGAGCAGGGATTCCGGTGGCACACGATGGTGGAGATCGAGGAGCGCGGGGCCGAAGCGGTGATCGCCGACGCGATCGATGAAGCGCTCGATGGTCCCGACTGCGTGTACCTGTCGGTCGACATCGACGTCGTCGATCCGGGCATGGCGCCGGGAACGGGAACGCCCGAGCCCGGTGGCATCCTGGCGCGCGAGATGCTCCGCGCGGTTCGTCAGATCGTCGGCCGAGTCGACCTCGTGGGGATGGACGTCGTCGAGGTTTCGCCGCCGTACGACCAGAGCGAGATCACAGCGATGCTCGCGCACCGTGTCGTGCTCGAGGCGATCGGCGCGCTGGCGCTCAAGGCGCGTTCGTGAAGATTGATCGCCACAGGTTCGAGGAGCTCGTCGCGGAGGCGGTCGATTCGATGCCACCGTGGGTGCTCGAGCGCCTTGAGAACGTCGAGATCATGATCGAGGACCGGCCTCCGCCCGGTGAGCCGGGCCTGCTCGGCCGATACCACGGGATCCCCCTCACCGAACGGCAGTACTACGCCGGCGTGCTCCCGGACACGATCACGCTGTATCGGCGGACGATCTCGCGCATCGCACGTGACGAGGACGAGCTTCGCCGCGCGATCGTCCACACGGTCGAGCATGAGATCGCGCACTTCTTCGGTATCTCGGACGAGCGGCTTCGCGATCTCGACGCGTACTGATGGGCGACGAGCCCGCAGCGGCGCGACACGACCGAGCGATGATGGAGCTCGCGCTCGAGGACGCGAGGCTTGCGCTGGGATGGGGCGACGTGCCGATCGGCGCTGTCGTCGCGCGGGGCGATGAGATCCTCGGCCGCGCGGGGAACGCTCGAGAGCGCGACAACGATCCGACGGCGCACGCCGAGATCCTGGCGATTCGAGCGGCGGCCGCGTCGTTGCGGTCGTGGCGACTCACGGGCTGCGCGATCTATGTGACGCTCGAGCCGTGCGCGATGTGCGCCGGTGCGCTCGTGCTGGCGAGGCTCGACCGGCTCGTGTTCGGCGCGATGGATCCGAAAGCGGGCTTCGCCGGATCGCTCGGCGATCTCACGCGCGATCCCCGACTGAATCATCGGCTCGAGGTTGAGTCAGGTGTTTTGGAGTCTGACGCTGCCAGGCTCCTCAGGCAGTTCTTTGAGGCGAGGCGCTAGTCGACACAACCCCTACCGGGCCGCGCAACATTGACATTGATCCCGATTTCGGGATGTGGATCCATCCCTCGCGTGAAGCTGCTTCGCGCTCCGCGTCGGGAATGGCGATGACTTCCTTCAACGCGGCCGCACGAGCCACGAGCGCAGCGATCAGTGCATCGAACGCGTCGTCGGAGTGCTCGCACAGAGCCTGAAACTGTGTCGGGATCGAAAGCCAGTCACGCGTCGCGGCGACGACCTGGGCGAGCAACCCAATGCGTTCGTCTCGATGGTTCGTAGCTTTGTACCCTTTGTACGGAAGATCCCACTGGCGCAGGGCGGCTGCGGGATACACCTCGACGGCCCGGCCCGACCCGTCCAGCGGCGCACGCCTTGCTGATAGCAACGCCGCGGCGCGCATAGTCGGGATCCCGATCCGATCGGTCGAGACGGATAGCGGCCAAAGACCAGTCTGCTGCCAGACGTGGATGTCCGTTCGACGGAAGCGGAACGCGCGAATATCGGCGTGGCGATAGTCGCTCGGCCAGTCGCCGTTCTTCGAGTGATGGAACACGGCGTCGGCGAATGCCGTTGGCCAGCCGAACGGAACGTCCAGACCCGTCTTCGCGATGTCGTCGTCAGTGAGAAGCCGATTGATCGCCTCGTCAGTGATGCCGACTTCCAGGGCGGAAACCCATCCGCGTCCGCCGCTCCACGTGATGACGCACGAAGCCGTCTTCCGGTCTTGAGAGGAGAGATCGACTCCGGCGGTCGGCGAGGTTGCCATGTCGAGCGACCGATGCACGAGGTCGCTTCGAGGGAGCGGTCAGCTCTCTCGGGCGCGCGTGGCGTCGCTCTTCCGGCGTTCGTCCATGACGCCCTTGATCCGAGCGGCCACCCCGGGCATCTCGTCCTCCATCGCCCGGAAGTCACGTTCGTGCATGACGATCACGCGGAGATCGGACGTCGCGGTCACGGTCGCCGTCCTGCGCTGCTCGACGAGGAGCGCCATCTCGCCGAAGAACTCGCCCTCCCCGAGGTCGGCGACGTGCTCGCCGTCGACGAGGACCTCGGCCGTGCCCGACTCGATCACCATGAACTCGTGGGGGAACGACCCCTGATCGATGAGATCGCGTCCTTCCTTGACGTCCACCTCGTCTGCCCACCGGGCCAGGCGCTCGAGGTCTCGGCGCGAGAGGTCCCTAAACAGTGGTATGCGCTTCAGCCGGTCGGCGTCCATCGGCGGAATCCTGCCACAGGGGCCGGGGAGGCTGCTTGCTAGACTCGCCCCGGAGGCGTGCCGGAGTGGACGAACGGGACCGCCTCGAAAGCGGTTAGGGGCCTAAACCGCCCCTCGCGTGTTCGAATCACGCCGCCTCCGCCATCTGACGTGTCCGAAACGACGGGAACCGGCCGCAGTTGAACGCTGCGCGGCCGGGCCGTGAATGAAGAGGTAATAGCCGTGGACGAACGGCTCGCCGGCCGATAGCGTGCGGCGATCGCGATGGAAAGGTGACGGATCCTCGTATGCACCCAGATCCCGCGGACGTTCGCGCCCACGCATTGTTCGCCTCGCTTGATGGCAAGGAGATCGAGAGACTTACCGGCTGGCTCGAGATCCGGACGGCCCAGCCCG
>CALGFI010000151.1 GCA_937881155.1 uncultured bacterium
ACCCGTCGACTTGCGGGCGGTCGCCTTCTTGCGCCCGGTGGTCTTGCGAGCGGTCGTCTTCTTGCGTCCGGTCGCCTTGCGAGCGGTTGCCTTCTTGCGTCCGGTCGCCTTGCGAGCCGTTGCCTTCTTCCGACCGGTCGCCTTGCGGGCGGTCGTCTTCTTGCGCCCGGTTGCCTTCTTGCGCCCCGTGGTCTTGCGAGCCGTCGCCTTCTTGCGTCCGGTGGTCTTGCGGGTCGTCGTCTTCTTACGCGTCGCAGGCCTGCGCGACGGCGCTCGCCTCGTCGCCCGTGCTGGCGACTCCATCTCATCGGCGGCGGGGGCCTCTCCCGGCATCTCCTGCTGCGGCATCTCCCCGCCGAACAGCCCACCGGTACCCGCGCCGGCCGGCTCCGGCATCGGCCAGGCACCTCCCGTCGGCCCGGCACCCCCCGTCGGCCCGGCACCCCCCATGGGCTCCCGGTCCATCCCCTCGTCTTCCTCTTCGCCGAACGGCCTTCGTTCCTCCAACATCACACGCTCCTTCCGTCTCCCCGACATTCCCTTTCTACTTCTTCCAGGCCCCTTGATGCACGTCCCGATGACAGATCTCGGTCATTCCTCACGCTACGACACCGCTTGTGATCGTTTCCGCGCGGCGCGGAAGCCAAACGACCGCGAATGACGCGCGACGGATGAGGCGTCAACCCGCAGGTGCGATTCCGAACTCCGCCACGAACGCGAGGTCGTCTTCCCCATCGACCCGATACCCGCCTGCGATTCCCGAGCAGGTCGCACGCGGTCCCAACGAGAACGACTGCACCGCGACGACCATGTTCGAATCGGTGCTGTCGAAAATGGGACCGCCGGAATCGCCCTGGCACGCGCCCCCCTGGTGGGCTGCCCCATTGTTGTTCGAGAAGAACGCGAATGCGTCCTGCGCGCCCGGGTTCAGCGAATTCAGCTTGATCTGGGCCTTCCGTCGCGTGTGACCGCCCGCGGAGAAGAAGGGCCTGCTCTCTTCGAGCCCGTACCCGACGAGCTCGAAGACATGGTCGCGCGGCGTGTGTGCGTATGCGTCGGTGAGGTGCCCCTCCGGCGAGACCTCGCCGAAACCCACCGTCGTCACGGGCGTATCCAACACGACGACGCCGAGGTCGTGGAGGATGAACGGCCCGCTCGCGAACTCGGGATGCGCGTACGCGGCCCCCCGGATCCAGAACGCGCTGTCGTTCAGGAAGTCCCTGCGATCCTCGTATGCCTCGTGGTTCTCGTCGCGCTCGTAGTCCTCGCTCGCCGGGAATCCCGCCACGTGCGCCGCCTCGCTGAAGTCGATCCAGATGTCGTTGCCGCCCGACCCGTCCCCGCCCCCGGCGGTCGTGGACTCGCCGTCGAGACCGACCCCGAAGGTGCAGTGACCCGCGGTGATGACGACCGTCGGGCTGACCAAGGTCCCGGTGCAGACGAACCATGCGCCCGGGTCGTCGAACGCCGGATCCACGAAGTCGGCGGCGAACTGCATGATCTCCCCGACGTACGGGTGCTCTCCGCCGTCGGCCTGCCCGTTGACGATCGCGTTCGCCGGTATCGCGGACCACACGATCGCGCCCGTGGCGAGAACGACAGAGAGTTTCCTCATCACCGCTCCGTGCTACCGGACGCCCGCCGGATCCGAACCCGCAGGACGTCGCGGAGGCTGACGATACCGAGCAGCTTGGTGCCGTCGACGACAGGGAGATGGCGGAAGCCCTGCGTCATCATGATCTCGGCGGCCTCCTCCGCATCCATGTCGGGCGACGCGGTGACCGGATCGGGAGTCATCCAGTCGGTGACCAGAGCTGCTCTCGGATCCGTTCCCGCCGCCGCGGCGCGCAAGACGTCTCGTTCGGTGAACATCCCGACGATCCAGGCGCCGTCGACGATGACTGCGGATCCGAAGCGGCCCTTCAGCATGCTCTCGGCGACGTCGGCGACCGATGCATCGCCACCCGTCGTGAAGACGTCGCGGGTCATGATGTCCTGAAGGGTCGCCATCGTCCCTTCGGCGTCAGCCGCCGCCCTCCCCGCCGACGTCGTGGAATTCCGAACGGTCGTGGGGCGTCGCCGCGTCGGCGAGGTCCGCATTCAGTTGACGCCACAGCGCTCCCGCCCACGAGCTCGCCTGTGGCCAGCGCTGCCAGAAGACCTGAAGGGTCGCCTCGTCGAGCGTTCGAGCCGCTTCGTCGGCGGTCACGGACTGGGCGACGCGCTCGAGCTCCTCGAGCGACCGGAGCAACCCCTCGGAGGCGTCAGCGGTCATGGCGGGTGAGTGTAGGTGAGTTGCGAGCGTCGCGTTGTCGACCGTGGCTCGGAGGGCGTCCGGGTACCGATCCGACGCGACGCACACGCGACGTCGCATACTCAGTCCCGTGGCGCTGGTCGGGTCTTCGCCGTCGGAGCGCCGCCGCCTCATGGGGCGGCTCGCCGCGCTGCTGTTCCTGGGCTCGGGGGCGCTCGTCCTCGTCACCTCCCCGCTCGCGCCCGAGGACGCGAACGATCCCGGCACGATCGCCGTCTCGGTCGCGTCGATCGCGCTCGGTGCCTTCGCCTGGGTTGCCCCGTGGGACAGGTGGCCACAGCCCGCGAGCCTCGTCCTCGTACCACCGGCGTTCGGCTTGATCGCGTTCGGGAACCTGTACGGAGGCTCGGCGCTCCACAGCTACGGGGTGTTCTTCGTCATCGCGTTCGTGTGGATCGGGCTCGCCCACCGGCCGTGGACATCGGTGGCGATGGCGCCACCCGCCGCGGTCGCGTACATCGTTCCGCTGTATGACCTGCCGGGAAGCGTCGGGACCGGTCTCGCGTCAGCCGCGATCACGATCCCGGCATGCGTCATGATCGGTGAGGCGTTGTCGCGCGGCTCAGGGCATCTCACGAGGACGGAGGAGGAGCTCCGCGAGGAGCGGGAGATCGCCTCGAAGCTCAGACACGTCGACGAGATGAAGACGACGGTCATGTCTGCCGTCTCGCACGAGCTGCGAACACCGATCACGATCTGTCGCGGCCACCTCGAGGTCCTCCGCGAGGATGCGCTCCCGGACGACGCACGCGAGACGATCGATCTGGTGCTGGACGAGCTCGACCGGATGGGCCGACTCGTCCAGGACATCACGACCGTCGTGCGCGAGGAGGACCGTTCGTTCCTCCGCCGGGAGTCGGTCGATGCTGGCGAGCTGATGGCCGGCGTCGCGCGAAAGGTCATGCCGCTCCTGGACGGTCGCCTCCGGGTGCGGCCGATGCCGTCCTCCGTTCGGATCGACGCCGATCCCGACCGGCTCGCCCAGGCGCTCGTGAACCTGTTGCACAACGCGGCCGTGCACACGCCGGCCGGAACCGAGGTAGAGCTGCGGTTCGCCGCTGCCCGTCGCGCGTGGCGCTTCGAGGTCGCGGATCGAGGGCCCGGCGTGACGCCCGGCGAGGAGGAGCTCGTGTTTCGCCAGTTCACTCACGGAACGCACTCGCCTGGATCCGGGCTGGGCCTCGCCGTCGTCCGGAGCATCGCGCGCGCCCACGGGGGCGACGCCGGCGTGGACAACGCGCCGGGAACGGGGGCGACCTTCTGGCTGTCGGTCCCGCGATGAACGTGCTGCTCGTCGAGGACGAGGACCGGATCGCCTCGTTCGTGGAGAAGGCCCTGCGGCGCCGCGGGTTCGACGTGCGTCGCGTCGTGACCGGAGGTGAAGCGCTCGGCGCGGTATCGGCCAGCGTCGACATCGTCGTCCTGGACCTCGGGCTCCCCGACATCGACGGCCTCGACGTCCTTCGCGCGTTGCGGAAATCGTGGGCGTCGCTGCCGGTCGTGATCCTGACCGCGCGGGCCGACATCGACGACCGGGTCGTCGGGCTCGACCTCGGTGCCGACGACTACGTTCCCAAGCCGTTCGCCATGGACGAGCTCGTCGCGCGGATCCGTGCGCGCCTTCGACCACAGCCGGACGGAACATCGACCAAGCTGAACGTCGGCGATCTCGAGCTCGACCTGATCGCGCACCGAGCGCGCCTCACCGGAAAGATCGTCGAGCTCACGTCGCGCGAGTTCGCGCTGCTCGAGATGCTCATGCGCCACGCGGGACAGGCCGTTCCCCGCAGCGACCTCCTGTCGAACGTGTGGGGGCTGGACTTCGACCCACGGTCGAACCTCGTCGATGTCTATATCCGGTACCTGCGGCGCAAGGTCGGCGACGACAGGATCCAGACCGTTCGAGGGGTCGGCTATCGGATCGTCGAGCCTGCGCACGGGCAGTGAGCAATCGACGGCGTCGGGCCGATGCGGTTCATTCCTGCAGGAACGGGAACAACCGCTCGAGCTCGGCGCGCATCACGCCGTAGCACTCGCAGCACGTCGACTCGAGGCCCTCGCGGTCGACCACGCGAACGCCCCCGCGGCGCGTCTCGATCAACCCAGCGCTCTGAAGGATCCGCAGCGTCAGGCTCACCGTCTCGCGGCGGACGCCGAGCATCTCAGCCAGGAACTCGTGCGTGATGGGGACGATCTCCTGGCCGAACCGATCGTGCGCCTGCAGCAACCAACGGCCGGCGCGGGCCTCGATGCCGTGAAGGCGGTTGCACGCCGCGGTCTGCGCGATCTGGCCGAACACGACCAATGCATACCGGTCGACGAGCTCGTCGAACGTCGAGGACTGACGACGTAGATCGAAGAACGTGCGGGTCGGAACGCGAAGACCACCGCCTGGGAGCTGGCACAGGCAGTCCACATTCGAGATGGAGCCGCTCTCGATGATGATCGGCGGGCCGCTCACCCCCTCCTTGCCGATCGTGACGGCCTCGACGCTCGCCCCGTCAGCCATCCTGGTTACGACCGAGAGCATGCCCGCGGTCGGGAAGTACACGTACGGAACGTCACCACTGGCGCTGAACATCCTATCGCCGAGGCCGAACTTCACGCGTTCGCCGCCCTCGAGGAGCGCCGCGCGATCCCGCGAGGTCATCGCCTCGAGGAGGAGGTTGTCGATCTCGGCGGGGAACGGGTGCAT
>CALGFI010000152.1 GCA_937881155.1 uncultured bacterium
CGGCGATCCCGGGTTCCGCGACGTCCTCAAGATTCGCGAAGTCAGAGCCACGCTCGTCGGCACGTTCGTGATCATGCTCGGGTTCGGGATCCTGTTGCCGGTCCTCCCCACCTACGCCAGAACCTTCGACGTCGGCTACGACGCCGTTGGACTGCTGATCGCGGGATTCAACCTGACGCGACTCGTCGCCGATCCGTTCGTCGGGCGGTTCATCGACCGGTACGGCGAGCGGGGGACGACCGCGGCGGGGGCCATCATCGTCGGCGCCAGCTCGATCGCGGCGGGTCTGGCGCCCACGTTCCCTCTGCTCGTCGTGTTCAGGTCGCTTGGCGGGATCGGCTCGTCGCTGTTCTTCGCCGCGTTGCTCTCCTTCCTCCTGCGAACGATCCCGTCGGAGCGTTCCGGACGCGTGATGAGCGTGTACTACGGCTCGTTCAACGTCGGATTCATCGCAGGGGGTCCGCTCGGAGGCGTCGTCGCGCGACTGTTCGGCCTGGCGAGCCCGCTCCATGTCTACGGGATTGCGTGCTTCGCGGCGGCGGCCTTGTTCTGGCGCACCATCCACAACCCCGCGAGGAACGCCGAGGAGACGCGCAAGGGCGCGCTCCGCCGGCTCCCGTGGACGCGCCCCTTCGTCGCCGTGCTCGTCTCGAACGGCGCCTATGCGTGGATGATCGGCGCGCTGTTCTCCACGCTGATCCCTCTGTTCGGGGTCGAGGAGGTCGGCCTGACCCTCGGTGGCGTCGGCCTCGCCCTGGCCATCGTCACCGCGACGGAGCTCGCTTCGCTGTTCCCGGCAGGCAAGGCAACGGACCGTCGAGGGCGTCGCGCCGTGCTCGTTCCGTCGCTCGCGGCGCTCGCGGCGATAACCGCGGTCCTGGGGCTCGCGTCCGCGCCGACGCCGTTCATGATCGCGATGGCCGTGCTCGGTGTCGCCAGCGGATACGCCGGGGTTCCGCCGGCGCCGATGCTGTCGGACGTCACACCGGACGAGCTGAAGGGAACGGCCGTCGCGGTGTTCCGCTTCGTGGGCGACCTGGGGTTCGTCCTCGGTCCGCTCGTCGCCGGGTGGGCTGCCGATGCGTTCGGGTTCGGGACCTCGTTCGTCATCAACGCCGCGCCCACGCTCGTCGCGTTGGCCCTGGTGCTCTCGATACGTGAGACGATGCCGTCGATGCGGGTTCGACGCGAGGTCGGTTTGTAGCGAGGTGCGCGTCGAGACGTCCACGCATCTCCCCGTTCCGCCGGAGGACGCGTGGCGGACGCTGCTCCGCTGGGAGGAACAGTCGGAGTGGATCCGCGACGCCGATTCCGTACGTGTGCTGACCGAACACCGCGAAGGGCTCGGCGTCCGCATCGCGGTGAGGAACCGCGTGTTCAACGTCCCGATGTTCACGGAGGAGCTCGAGGTCACCGGCTGGGACCCGCCGCGACGTCTGCAGATGACGCACATGAGCTTCATCCACGGCACCGGCACGTGGAAGCTCGACCCCGAGGCAGGGGGGACTCGCTTCCGGTGGGTCGAGGACGTCTCGCTGCCGATCCGCGGGCTCGGCGAAATCGCCCTGTGGGTGTACCGGCCGTTCCTCCTGCACCTCATGCGCGGCGCGATGCGCGACCTTCGCGCGTTCGTCGTCCCGACCTGAGAGCAGACAGATGGCGAGCGTGAGCGAGCGCATCGAACGCGTCCTCGAGCGCGAGGCGCCGGCCTGGGGCATCCGTTCGATCCCTACCGAACGCCGAATCCTGAACGGCCTCGACCTGGCGGTGCTGTGGGGCGATCTGTCGGTCGGTCTGCTGGTGATGGTGACCGGCGCGCTGCTCGTTCCGGCGCTCGGGTTTTCCCAAGCGCTCCTGGCGATCGCCGTCGGCAGCGTGATCGGGTGCGTGCCCCTCGCGCTCGTCGCGCTCGCCGGCCAGCGCGAGGGCGTGCCCACGATGGTGCTGTTCCGGCCGGTCCTCGGAGAGCGCGGGTCCTTCCTTCCCACTGCCCTGAACGTCCTGCAGCTCGTCGGATGGACGGCAGTCGAGTTCTGGGCGATCGGCGAGGTGGCGAACGTCGCGTCGGACCGTCTGTTCGGTTTCGACGCGCGCGAGTTCTGGGTCGCCGTCGTCGCGGTGGTCTGCACGGCGCTCGCGCTCGGCGGTCCGATCCTCGTCGTCCGCCGGTGGCTCGAGCGGTTCGGGATCTACGTGCTGATCGCGACGGCGGTGTGGATCACCGTGGGGGTGCTCGGCGAGACCGATCTCGGACGGCTGTGGGATAGAGCCGGAGATGGTGGGCTGCCGTTCTGGCTCGCGGTCGACCTCGTGATCGTCATGCCGATCTCGTGGCTGCCGCTCGCCGCCGACTACACGCGGTTCGCGAAGCCCGGATCGCGTGCCGTCGCCGGCACGTACGTCGGCTACCTGATCGGGAACGTCTGGTTCTACGCGCTCGGCGTTCTGATAGCGCTTGCGGCCGGCGAGACGCCCGACGTGGCCGGGATCGGAACGTCGATCGTCGTTCTCGCCGGCGGCGGCGTCGTCCTGCTCGCGCTCCTCGTCGGCGAGAGCGACAACGCGTTCGCCGACATCTATTCCGCGGCCGTGTCGACGCAGAACGCCGCGCCGAACGTGCCGCAGCGCGCGCTCGTCGGGATCGTCGGCTCGATCTCCTTCATCCTCGCGCTCGCCTTCACTATGGAACGGTACGAGTTCTTCCTGTTCCTGATCGGTTCGGTGTTCGTGCCGTTGTTCGGCGTGTTCGCCGCCGATTACTTCGTTCGAGCGCGCGGTCGGTACGGCGAAGCGACGTTGTTCGAGCGCACCGGCGTCCACGCCAGGGCGCTCGTCCCGTGGATCGCCGGGTTCGTCATGTTCCACTGGTGCGTTCCCACCGGACCTCAAGCCTGGACGGACGCCGTGGAGACCGTCTTCGCCGAATGGCTCTCGTTGCCGTTCCCGCTGTTCGACTCTCGCCTCGGCGCGAGCCTCCCGAGCTTCGCCGTCGCGTTCGCCCTCGCGCTTGCACTCCCGAACCGCAAGGCGGCTACTCGATGACTCGCCTCGGCGGGGGCGGAGCGGCGACCAGCAACACGACCGCCGGATCATCGGTGGCGTTCGTGATCGAGAGCTCGGATCCGGCCGGCACGAGCGCGGTCTCCCACTGTTCGCGCCGCTTCCGTCCGCGGTCGACCTGAACGACGACCTTACCCGTCATTACGACGAGGATCGCGTCCGAGTCGCGGTCGGCGATTGGGCCGAGCGCCTGACTCCGCTCCAGGCAGACGACCTCGGACCACATCCGTTCGGTCTCGAACAACGTCTCGTGCCGCGGGCCGTCCTCGTCGAAATGAACCAGGTCTCGAAGGTCTCGCGCGTCCATCGCGCCGAAGCGTACTCGGCGCGCCCGAGCAGGAACGCCTCGCTAGACTGACGCATCGTTTAGGGGGATGTCGAAAACCAAGGAGTGGCGGGTGCCGAACTTCACCTTCTCGACGAAGCCGCCGCAGTCCGTGCGTGCGGACGTCCTCGTTCTTCCGATCTTCGAAGGGCTCGAGCCGGGTCCGGGTGTTCGCCCGGTGCGGGGTGTCGATCTCGTTGCGCTGTACGAGGCGGCAGGCAACAAGGGCAAGCGCGGTGAGTACCTCATCGTGCCGAACGCCGGACTCGACGGCGTGGAGGCGTCGGCAATCCTCCTTCTCGGCGTCGGCAAGCGGGACGACGCCGGACCGGACGCGTGCCGCCGCGCGATCGGCAAGGTCGCGCGACAGCTCTCGAAGCGGGCGCGGGTCGCCACGACGTTGCCGCAGATCGCCGGTCGAGCGTTCGACGAGGCGGTCCAGGCGACGGTCGAAGGAGTCCTCCTCGGGGCCTACCGGTTCGATCGCTACAAGTCGAACTCGAACGACGACACGCCGAAGCTGCGCGAGGTTGCGATCCTCGGCGGTGCGCGCGCCGATGCGCGTTCGGCGAGAACCGCAATCAATCGGGGGCAGGTGATCGCCGAGTCGCAGATGTGGGCGCGCGACCTCGTGAACACGCCCGCGCTCGACCTCCCGCCGGCCGAGCTGGCCCGCGAGGCGCAGAAGATGGCTCGCCAGGTCGGCCTCAAGGCGAAGATCTGGAGCGAGGCGGAGCTCAAGCGCGGCGGCTTCGGCGGCATCTTGGGCGTCGGACAGGGGAGCGTTCGGCCGCCGCGGATGATCGAGCTCCGCTACGAGAACGGCTCGGGCGCGCCGATCGCGCTCACCGGCAAAGGGATCGCGTTCGACTCCGGCGGCCTGTCGATCAAGCCGGCCGACGGGATGGAGTGGATGAAGAGCGACATGGGCGGCGCCGCGTCGATCCTCGGCGCGATGCGCGCGATCGCGCTGCTCGAACCTCGCTTGAACGTGATCGCGGCGATCCCCTCGAGCGAGAACATGCCGAGCGGCTCGGCGATCCGTCCCGGCGACGTGCTGACACATCGTGGCGGCAAGACCTCGGAGGTGCTGAACACCGACGCCGAGGGACGATTGGTGCTCGCGGACGCGCTGGCGTACCTGGCGGAGCAAGGACCGCGCGCGATCATCGACACCGCGACGCTCACCGGCGCATGCATGGTCGCGCTCGGCGACGAGGTGTGGGGCGCGATGGGCAACGACCGTCAGCTGATCCGCGACGTGCTCGCCGCCGGCGAGGCCGTCGGGGAGCCGGGCTGGGAGCTCCCGTTGTACGAGCCGTACCGCAAGCTGATCGACTCGGAGATCGCCGACATCAAGAACATCGGCAAGCGCTACGGCGGGGCGATCACCGCGGCCTTCTTCCTCCGCGAGTTCGTCGGCGACATCCCATGGGTTCACCTCGACATCGCAGGCCCGGCGTTCTCGGATCGCGTTGGTGACTACTGGCCGAAGGGCGCGACCGGCGTCCCGGTCAGGACGCTTGTGAGGTACGTGCTCTTGCAGGCGGGCACTCGGCGGCGCTAGACGCCGCTCGTCATCACGGCTTCACGCCGGTGACGAACACGACGTCGCGGAAGTCGTTGACCGGGTCGGCGAACCGTTCGGCGAACGTCCTGCTGGCTCGGTCGAGGAACGAGCCGAAGCCCGACGGTCCGAGCATCGAACGCACGAGGCGGCCCGTGGCCCACGTGCTCATCCCCTCGACGTACTCGTGGAGCGCGTACTGGAACTGATAGGTCCGCAGCTCGGTTCGCACGCTCCGAAGGCCGGAATCGGTCAGAGCCTCTTGGAGCGCGTCAGGCTCGCGGAAGCGCTCACGCCAGGGGAGCGCCTCGCCGAGCGATGACCGCAGCACCGGGCGCGGGACGACACCCTCCACGAGCTCGAGCCACGTCCGCGTGAGATCGTCGTCGACGTCCGCCCAGGCGCTGAGCGTCATCCGGCCGCCCGAGCGCAGGACCCGCGTCATGTCGAAGAGCGCCGTTTGGTACTTCGTGAAATGCGCGATGACGAAGTTCGCGATCACGGCGTCAAATGCGCCGTCGCGGAACGGCAGGTCGATGGCCTCGGCCGCCGCGGTGTGCACGTTCGGCCTCGCCGTGCGGCCCACTCGAAGCATGCCGAGCGACTCGTCGATCCCCACGGCGTCGGCCCCTCGCTCGATCGCTGCCTCCGCGGCGATGCCGGTTCCCGTACCCACGTCGAGCACACGCGTCCCCGTCGTCGCGCCGGCGATCTCGACCAGGTCGCGCGCCGGCTGCGCGAGGCGTGGAGCGTGGATCCGCTCGTACGTCTCCGCGATGTCGTCGTAGGTGCGCCAGTCGTTCACGGTTACCCCAGCCTACTGGGCGCGTCCGGCACCGAAGCTCCGTTGAACGAGCATGGCTCGCCGTAGGCTGGCGCGTGATGGGTGAGCGCGCATGAGCGGGCCCGCGGGGGTGACCGCGCTGGTGCTGGCCGAGACCGTCGCCGGCGGCCTCGCGCTGGTCTTCGTGACACCGCTGTGGAACGAGGTTCGCCGCGGGTTCTTCGTCCTCACGTGCTCGATCCTCGCTCTGTTCTCGGCCGCGGTGTGGGGATCGGTCTCTGCCGGGCGCGTCACCGGCGACGACGCAGGGACGTGGTCGCTCCGTCTGGCACTCGCCCTCACGTTCGTCCTCCTCGCCGTCGTCGTGCTGCTCCTCGTTCGACGCGCGACGTGGGCGCGGTTCGTCGGGTACGCGGCGGCGCCGCTCGCCGTGGGGATGCTCGGCGCGATGGCCGGGACCGCCGACGGTTCGTGGCTCGTCGCGTTCCTCCAGCTCCTCGCCGGCGCCGCGTTCCTCGGCGCGGTCCTCGACGGGCTGCTGCTCGGCCATTGGTACCTGACCGATCGCGGGCTCACACGGACGCCGATCAACCGGTACACGAACCTGCTCCTGGTAGGCGTCGCGCTCGAGGCGAGCGCGCTCGTTCTGGGCGGGTTCGGGCCAACGGAGGCGACGCCGGAGTTCAATCCACTGCTCACGTCCGCCGGTCTGGCGTCGTGGATCGCACTGGGCATGGTCGCTGCGACCGCGCTGATCGGCGTGATGATCCGAATCACGCTGCGTGGCCCACGGGCGTCCGCCGTTCAGGCCGCGACGGGGTTCTTCTACCTGGCCGTGATCACGGCGACGACGGCGGAGTTCGCCGCGAAGGTCGGGTTCCTCGGCTGAACGATGGAGGAGACAGTCGTCGCCGTAGGAATCGTGGCCGAGGCGACGGCGTGGTGGTTCGTCTCGTCACGGGGAGCCGAAGTCTGGCGCGTCGTCACGCCCGTGCTCGTGGCGTTGGGCGTCGCGGCGTTCGTGTTCGGTCCGCCGGCGTGGTCGCCCGAGGTGAACCCGGTCGTCGCGGCGGCCGTGGGTATCGGCGCGGGCGTCGCGTTCTACGGTGCCACGCGTGCATTCGTGGCCGTCACTCGGTCATGGCATGCGTTCCGTCGGCACTCGGCGGAGCTCTACGCGTTGCGAGGCGAGCTCTCGCTCGCCGCGGCGCTGGTGCTCTCCGTCGGAGTGACGGTCACGGCGGAGGAGGTGTTCTGGCGCGGGTTCGCGCAGCCCGAGCTGGCGCGGACGTTCGAGCCGTCGGTCGGGGCGGTCGTCGCCTGGGCGGCGTTCGTCGCAGCGAACGCCCCGAGCCGCAACCTGGCCGTCCTCGCGAGCGCGGTCGTCGGCGGGCTCGTATGGAGCGCGCTCGGCTGGTGGAGCGGCGGCGCACTCGCGCCTCTCGGGTGCCACGTCGTGTGGACCGGACTGATGCTCTCGTTCCCCGTCGTGTCGCGCGAGGCCGTCTCGGGGTGACCGAGATCCCGCTCCCGGCCGGACGGCTCCTCGACGCGGGCGAGCTGTGCTACATCGCCGCACCGGCGGCGGTTCCTCACGTGACGCCGATGGTGTTCGCGTTCGCTGGAGGGCGACTGTGGGTGACGACGTCCCGTCGATCGCTCAAGGCGCGCTTCTGGCGGACCGATCCTCGGTACGCCGGCCTCGTCCGTGCAGGGAGCACCGCGCTGATCATCACCGGTACCGCCACGACTCACGATGCCCTCGATCCGCGATCCTGGCGCCGTTCGCTGAGCGACGCGCCACTGCTCGCCGTCGCCTCCGCGCGGTTCACGCGGAAGAACGCGCGGTTCTTCGCCGGATACGCGTTCGACGCGCGCAAGGTTCCGCTGGCATGGACGCCCCCGGGTCGCGTGTTCGTCGAGCTCGGGATCGAACGTTCGGCACTCGTCGAAGGAGACGGCGTCCACAGACGGGGGGAGTGGCCCGATCGAATGGGGAGTCGAGATCGATTCCGGGCATCGCGGACCGGCCGAGCCGCGTTCGAGGCGATCCCTCAGTCGGTCAGAGAGGCCGTGGAAACGATGGGCGCCGGCGCGCTCGCCGTCGAAGGTGGGTACGGACCCGTCGTCCTGCCGGCGCGGTGGACGGTCGACGGCGCGGCGCTCTACGCGGTCGTGTCGGAACGGAC
>CALGFI010000153.1 GCA_937881155.1 uncultured bacterium
AGCAACGGGAAGCTCAGCGAGAGCTGTATCCCGCCCCACGCCTGTACGGGGATGAGATCCACTGCCGCGACGGCTATCACGAACAGGACGATCGACGGCTTGAGCCCGTCTCGTGCGGCGGGGAGCGTGATCGCCAGGTACGTCAGGAGCGGAACGACGACGCCGAGCTGGTACGCGATCTGGATCCAGCGTTCGGCGGGCTCGCGCCTGAGCTCCTCCTCCGACGTCATGCGGTCACCTCCGCGACCGTCGACTGGGGCCTACCAGCCCGTTTATGACACGCCGCTCGGCCGACTGCCATAACCCGCCACCCGCGATGTCCCCCGTGATCGGACTGTTTTCAAATCGCCCGCCCCACCAGCCATTCCCGCCGATGGGGGGATATCGGCCCTACCTGCGTTCAGCTTACGTTCCGACCCCGAGGTGCCGATACACCCCGTCGGTACCGGCCCCGAAAGGAGGCGATACCGTGTCGAAGTACCGGCGATTCATGGTGTCGCTCGGTTGGCTGGCGGCCTTCATGATGGCCGTTGGCAACGGCTGGAAGAACTCCTAGTCGCACTCCAGCGCGCGCGCCAGATACAGCCGCGATGCTGCCCCACGAAGGGGGGCAGCATCGGGCGTTTCTCGGGCCCCTTCTGGTTCAGCCTGCGTCTTCCGGCTCGAGAGCCGGCTCCGCCTCGGTGACCAGGCGCAGATCGGGCGTACCGGCGACGCTCGGCCGCGAAGTCGCCGGCTCCTGTTCGCCGATCAGAACTCGAAGCAGGTTCGGGATCTCCAGTCTTTGCGCGCCGGCGCCGTAGCCGGCTGCCTCGACTCGCATCGTCGGGAGCTCTCCGTATCCCTCGACCGTCGCCGCGAGGATCGCCGCCCCGGTCGCCGTCGTCAGCTCACCGGCGATGCCCAGCGAGAACATCGGCGCGCCGCGGAGCAGCTCGACGACGGTCGGTGTGGGGATCGGCATCGCGCCGTGCTCCGTTCTGGTCATCCCGAGCCCCGTCGGAACCGCTGATGAGAAGACCCGCTGTACTTCGAGCGTCGTCAATGCGAGGGCAACGCCGACGAGATCGATGAGCGCGTCGACCCCGGCGGCCTCGTGGAAGGTCACGGTCTCGGGCTCGCGACGGTGAACGCGAGCGTCGGCCTCGGCGAACAGCCGGAACATGCGATGCGCCAGCCGTCGGGCCTCCGGCGGGATATCGGCCGCGTCGATCAAAGCTCTGATGCTCGCGTACGTCCGGATGACACCGGCCACGTTGTCGGCATGGACGCCGACGCGCGTCGCTCGGATACCGTGCTCTTCTACCTCGTCCACGGCGAGATCGAACGGCTCCAGCGGCAGCGTCGACAGATGCGACTTCACGTGATCGACGTCGACGCCTGCGTCCAGGAGTGCTGCCAGCGCGGTATCGCCAGTGATCCCGGCGATGCAGTCGAAGTAGGCGATGCGCATCAGGTCGAACCGCCTCGGCACGGCGCGGTCGGTTCGACCGCGAGAGCGTCGATTGTATACTCCCGTCTCCGCAACACCGCAGGTCAATGGCCATGTAACGGGGATCGTGGATCGCGATGACCTTTTCGCCCGAGACGCTCACGCTTCTGGTGCTGTTCGCGCTGGGCCTGGCGGCGCTGGCGCTCGCGTTCTCGGCACTTTCGAGAGGGCGTGCGCGGGCGGAACAACCACGCGACCCGGTCCGCGTGGCCACGATGTTGCGTGGACTCCTTCAGGGCCAGGCGCGGCAGATCCAACAGCTCGAGGCCGCTGTGCGCTCATTGTCGGCGACCGAACAGCAGCGCGGCGGGCTCATCGCGGGCGCCGTCCGGAATGTCGGACTGGTGCGCTACGACGCGTTCGAGGACGTCGGCGGACGGCTGTCGTTCTCGTGTGCGCTCTTGGACGCGAAGGGGAACGGCGTGGTGATGACCTCGATCAACGGACGGCAGGACACCAGGGTCTACGCGAAGCCCGTTACCGAAGGGCGGAGCGCCCACAACCTGTCGATCGAGGAGGAAGAAGCGATCCGCCAGGCGC
This sequence comes from uncultured bacterium, assembly GCA_937881155.1. GTDB lineage: Bacteria > Actinomycetota > UBA4738 > UBA4738 > HRBIN12 > CALGFI01. The sequence continues at coordinate 2,033 of CALGFI010000153.1, forward strand.
TGGCCACACCTCGAGAGACAGTGAAGGCGACATGATCTGGCGACGTGAAGAGGCAGAGACCGAGGCCGAGATCCAGGCTCGGCCCGCCGAGGAGACGGGGGGACGGCGGATGGCAGAGCAGCAGAGCGGTGAGGTCACCATCATCGGAAAGGGCGCGAAGCTCGAAGGAACGGTCGTCTCGGTCGGCTCGCTCCGGATCGAGGGACAGATCAAGGGCCAGGTGAACGCCGACGGTGACGTGATGCTTGCGCAGGAGAGCCAGGTCGAAGCGGACATCCGAGCTCAGAACGTTTCGGTGGCCGGTCGGTTCAAGGGCTCGATCATCGTGAAGGGACGGGCGGAACTCGCGCGCGGCGGTCGCGTCGACGGCAACATCACGGCGAAGACGCTCGTGGTCGAGGAGGGCGGCATCTTCCAGGGGCAGAGCATCATGGATCAGCAAGCCCAGCAAGCGGGTCAGCAACCCGGCCAACAGCCCGCGCGCCGCGAGAGCATCCCCGAGGCCGAGCGCGCCAAGGTCTAGGACGTGCTCGACATCCGGGCGATCCGCGAGGACCCGGAGCGGTTCCGCGCCGGCCTCGCCCGGCGCAACATGGCCGATGCCGTCGACGAGCTCCTCGCCGCGGACGAGCGACGTCGTTCGCTGACCGCGCGGGTCGAAGAGCTCCGCGCCGAGCAGAACCGCGCCTCGAAGCAGATCGGCAAGGCGCAGGGCGAAGAGAAGCAGAAGCTCATCGCGGCGGTCGCCGAGGTCTCGAAAGAGATCCAGAAGCTCGAGCCGCAACTGGCGGACGCCGAGGCGGAGCTGAACGCGCTCCTCGCGCGCGTCCCGAACGTCCCGCACGAGTCGGCGCCCGACGGGTTCACCGAGGAAGACGCAGTCGAGGTCAGGCGTCACGGCCAGCCGACGACGTTTGACTTCGAGCCGAAGGATCACGCGGCGCTCGGCGAGCTGCTCGGGGTGCTCGACACCGAACGAGGCGCCCGGACGAGCGGTTCTCGGTTCGTCTACCTCCTCGGCGACATCGTGCAGGTCCAGTTCGCGCTGCTCCGGCATGCGCTCGACGTCCTCGTCGACAAGGGCTTCACGCCGGTGATCCCGCCGGTGCTGGTTCGCGAGGAGGCGATGTACGGCTCGGGTTTCTTGCCGACCGATGAGGTCAACATCTACGTCACGCAGCCGGACGAGCTCTACCTTGTCGGCACGTCGGAGGTCTCGCTCGCCGCGTTCCACATGAACGAGATCCTCGACGAGAGGGACCTGCCGATCCGGTACGCGGGCTATTCGACGTGCTTCCGCCGCGAAGCCGGCTCGTACGGCAAGGATCTCGGCGGCATGTTCCGCGTACACCAGTTCGACAAGGTGGAGATGTTCTCGTTCGCTCGTCCCGAGGATTCGTGGGACGAGCACGAGTTCATGGTCGGTATCGAGGAGCAGATCGTGGGCAACCTCGAGTTGCCCTACCGCGTCGTGAACATCGCGGCGGGCGATCTCGGCAGCGCTGCGGCGAAGAAGTACGACATCGAGGTGTGGCTACCGGGGCAGAACCGCTACCGCGAGCTCACGTCGTGCTCCAACTACGTGGATTACGGCGCGCGCAGAGCGCAGACGCGCGTCCGGCGAAAGGCGGGCGCCATCGAGGTCCTCCACACGCTGAACGGGACTGCGACCGCCATCGGCCGGACGATCATCGCGATCCTGGAGAACGGCCAGCAGGCGGACGGGTCGGTCGCCCTGCCGAAGGTGCTCCACCAGTTCCTTCCCGAGGGCCTCCGCGAGCTCCGCCCGCGAGCCGGCTAGGGCCGCTCGGTCCTCGCCCGGAGCTCCTGGTAGCGATCCTCGAGCTCGCGGAGGGACAGTTCGGTCAATCGCTGCGCGGTGACGTCGAGGGCGACGCCGTGCCAGAACATCGCGCGTCCCTCGTCGTCGCGAACGAGCGTGGCGCGGCTGTGGAGCCACACGATATCTCCGTCGGGCCGGACGACTCGGTACTCCTCGTCGAACGGCTCGCCCGTCTCCTCGGCGTGCGCGTTGGCCACGAGCACGCGGTCGCGGTCGTCCGGATGGAGCATCCGGCCGAAATGTGCCGGATCCGCGACGAGATCTGAGACCGAGATGCCGAAGATCCGTTCGGCTTGCGGGCTGAGGTACGCGAACCGCACCTCGTCGGGCTGGTAGTTCGGGATCTCCACGTACGTGACCGCCGGCATCTGCTCGACGAGCGCGCGGTACCGAACCTCCGCCTGGTCGCGTTCCTGTTCGGCTCGCTTGGCGGTGGTGATGTCGAGCAGCAGCCCCTGGAGCTCTTTCGGTCTGCCGCTCGGGTCGCGCGAGAGCACCGTGCCGTGGTCGCGCACCCAACGGACCGTCCCGTCACGGTGAAGCATCCTGTATTGGATCGCGTAGGGCTCGCCGGTCTCGGTGACGTCCTTCGTGACGGCGAGGACTCGATCGACGTCCTCGGGATGAACGCTGCCGATCCAGTCGGTTCGTACATCGTCGTGCGTGTAGCCGAGCATCGTTCGGAGCTGCGGGCTTATGTACGTGACCTCTCCGCCGGGAGTTCCCGTCGTCACGTCGACGACGTACGTGACCGCGGGCGCGTGCTCTGCGAGCGAGCGGAACCGTAGCTCGCTCCGCAGCGCCTGTTCCTCCGCGAGCTTCCTCGCGGTGACGTCGATCATCACGCCCTGAAACAGGTCGGGGCGTCGTCCGTGCTGGTCGCGCGTGAGCAGGACCGCCTCGTCGAGCACCCAGACGATGTGCCCGTCCTTGTGCAGATAGCGGTACTCCATCGAGAACGACTCGCCGGTCGTCTCGGAGCGGATCGTCGCGGCGAGCACGGCGGTCTTGTCGTCCGGGTGCAGGCGCGACGTCCAGAAATCGGGCGACCGGTGCCATTCGTCGACCGTGAAGCCGAGGAGCTGTTCGATCCTCGGGCTCGTGTACGCGTGCGGCGATGCTTGCTCGAAATCGTTCTCCCAGATGTAGGTGACGGCCGGGATGTGCTCGGCGAGCATGCGGTACCGGTGCTCGGTCGCGCGCAGCTCCTTCTCTGCGCGCCGTCGTTCGGCGATCTCCAGCGCCATGAGCTCGTTCGCCTCTTCGAGCTCCGCCGTTCGCTCCTGCACCCGTCGTTCTAGCTCGTCTCGGGATGCCCGGAGGGCACTCTCGACTCGTTTCAGCTCGGTGATGTCGGTCTGGACGCCGAGCCAGTACTGCGGTCGTCCGCTCTCGTCGCGCACGAGCGTCGCGACGTCGCGGAACCAGACCGCTCGTCCGTCGCTGGCGATCAGCCGGTACTCCCGGCTCCACGACTCGCCGGTCTCGCTGTGGCGATCGTGCGCGTCGAGCGTCTGCTCGCGCTCGTCGGGGTGGAGGAGCTCCATCCAGATGTCCGGCTGATCGAGCCACTCCTTGCGCGTGTACCCGAGCGCCCGCTCGACTTGAGGGCTCACATAGAGCGTTCGCC
>CALGFI010000154.1 GCA_937881155.1 uncultured bacterium
GGGACGCTCCGGCGTCGGAGCTTCCGAACGGAGAGCACGTCGAGACCCGAATCGAGCGACGCATCCGGCGTCATCCGCAGCCCGCGGCCCTTGTAGTACGTGTACGGGTCCGTCCGCCCCACCATCACCGAGAGCGACGGCACCGGCTCGCCATCGTCGATCCGCAGTTGCAGGTCCGCAGTTCTGCCGGCGTAGCGGACGAGCAGCTCCCAGGCCACGGCGCGGAACGCGACCCTGTCGAAGTCGGCCTTCGTCCGCGGGAACTTCGCGTCGAGCCGCCGCATCGCTGCAGCGTCGACGCCGGCGCCGCAGTTCACCGCGAAGTACCGACCATCCGCACGACCGAGCGAGAGCTTGAACGCGTGGTCGTCGAGCGCCTTGCCGATGAGCGTGCCGGTCGCCTCGATCGGATCGAGCGGCAGATCCAACGAGCGAACGAGGATGTTCGTCGCGCCCCCGGGAAGTGCGGCCAGCGCCGTCCGCGTTCCCGCGAGCGCGTTCACGACCTCGTTGACGGTCCCGTCGCCGGAGAACACGACGACGAGGTCGATCCCGTCGTGCACCGCCTGCGTACCGAGCTCGAACGCATGACCGCGCTCCTTCGTCTCCGCTACCTCGAGGCGGAAGTCGGCGGAGAGTGCCTTCTCGATGACGGCGAGCGTGGCTTTGGAGTACGTGCGGGCCACCGGGTTGACCACGAGGAGGAGTCGCTCGAAGCGCATGGGGTGGCGTCAGTATGACAAAACCCAGGTCGGCCCGCGCATCCCGTCGAGCCGGTCACCCGCCCGACACGGGCGGGAGCAGAGCGACCTCCTCCGAGCCCGTCAGTGTGGTGTCCGGCCGCGCACGCTCGCCGTCGACGACCACGGAGCCGGTCCGAGCGATCGCTTCGAACCGGTGCCCGTAGCGCGCCGAAAGCGCGTCGACCACCTCGCCGACCGTCGAGCCCTCGGCATCGACCTCGCTGGCACCCGCGAGCTCGCGCAGCGCCGCGAACAGGCGGACCTTGACGGTCGTCATCGCTGCTCAGGCTATCGTCCGAGCGCCTGTTGCCGATACTCTCCTCGTCGTGGGTCGCACGGTGTTGGTCTCGGATCGCTCGCCGGACGACGTCCTGCCGGCGCTCGCAGGACTCCTCCTCGACGTCAAGACCGAGCATCTCTCGGTGACGGCGGTCGGCGACGTCGTCGAGCTCGAGCCCGATGTCGTCATCGTCGACGCCGCGGAGAACGTCGGCCAAGGATTCGCCGTCCTTCGAACGCTTCACCAGCACGGGGCGCGACCGCCGGCCGTCGCCGTGGTCGAGCGGGCGGATCTCGAGCGGTTCGCATGGGACGAGGTTGCCGACGATCTGTTGTTTCCCGGGGCCCCGGAAGCCGAGATCCGTCTGCGTCTGACGATGCTTCGCAGGCGTGCCGGCGGTGGCGACTCCAATACCGTGAGACTCGGTGCGCTGACGCTCGACAAGGACTCGTACCGCGTGACGGTGCACGGGCGCGCGCTCGACCTCACGTATAAGGAGTTCGAGCTCCTTCGGTACCTGGCCGAACGTCCCGGCCGCGTCCTGACCAGGCCCGGGCTGCTCCGAGAGGTCTGGGGGTACGACTTCTACGGCGGAACCAGGACCGTAGACGTGCACGTTCGCCGGTTGCGCGCGAAGCTCGGTCCCGAGTTCGAGCATCTGATCGAGACGGTTCGCGGCGTGGGGTACCGAGCGGCGGACGTCTAGTCCGACTCGCGTTCCGGCATCTCGACGGACGGGTACGCTGCGAACATGCGTGGCAGCAAGACTTCGGAGCTCCGAGCGCTCGCCGGTCAGCTCGAGGCCGCGGTCGACGAGGGGATCGACGAGGCGCGGGCCTGGCTGGCGTCCGAGCAGGGTCGCCGGTATCGCGCGATCGCGGCACGCGGGCTCATCCTGGCCGCTCCGCTCATCGTTCGGCACCCCGTCTTCAAGACGCCGCTCGGCAGGTTCGTGCAGATCGCCGGCGGAGCGATGCTGATCGTCAAGGTCGCCGAGCTGCTCCGTGATTGGGAGCCCTCAGTTCCGGCCACCCTCGCCTCGCGGTAGCGAAACAAAGAGTTAACGCGCTGGAAACGGCCCTTGCCACTGTCGCTCCTAGGCTGTCCGCGTCCATCCACAGGTGGCAGAAGGGGAGGCGGGATGGCAGCGCCCAAAGAGGTTCTCGCCCTGGCCAAGGAATCGGGGGCCGAGATCGTCGATCTCCGGTTCTCGGACCTTCCGGGGTTGATGCAGCACTTCTCCGTTCCGGTAGGCGAGCTCTCCGAGGAGAGCTTCGACGAAGGGCTCGGCTTCGATGGCTCGTCGATCCGCGGCTTCCAGGAGATCCAGGAGTCGGACATGCTCCTGGTACCCGACCCGGACACCGCGTATCTCGACCCGTTCACCGCACACGGGACCCTGAACATCCATTGCTTCGTGAAGGATCCGGTGACGGGCGAGATGTACTCGCGGGACCCGCGATACATCGCGCGCAAGGCCGAGCTGTACCTGAAGCAGACGGGGATCGCCGACACGTCGTTCTGGGGACCGGAGTGCGAGTTCTACATCTTCGACTCGATCCGGTTCGACCAGAACCAGCACGAGGGCTACTACCACATCGACGCGATCGAGGGCGTGTGGAACTCGGGACGCGAGCGCGAGCTCTCGGGTGAGCCCAACCTGGGGTACAAGCCGCGGTACAAGGAGGGCTACTTCCCCCTTCCCCCGATGGACCACTATCAGGACCTCCGCTCGGAGATGGTGCTGAACCTCGAGAAGACGGGGATCGACATCGAGGTGCATCACCACGAGGTCGGCACGGCCGGACAGGCCGAGATCGACATGCGCTACGGCACGCTCCTCGCGACCGCCGACAAGGTCATGAAGTACAAGTACGTCGTCAAGAACACGGCGCGGCGCGCGGGCAAGACCGTGACGTTCATGCCCAAGCCGATCTTCATGGACAACGGTTCGGGCATGCACACGCACCAGAGCCTGTGGCGGAGCGACGAGAACCTGTTCTGGGACGAGATCGGCTACGCCGGAATCTCGGACATGGCCCGGTGGTACATCGGCGGCCTGCTGACGCACGCTTCGTCGCTGCTGGCGTTCACCAACCCCACGACGAACTCCTACCGCCGGCTCGTTCCGGGATATGAGGCGCCGATCAACCTCGTGTACTCGCAGCGGAACAGGAGTGCGTGCGTTCGGATCCCGCAGTACTTCAAGAACCCCGGCGCGAAGCGCCTCGAGTTCCGCACGCCGGACCCGTCGTGCAACCCGTACCTCGCGTTCGCAGCGATGCTCATGGCGGGGCTCGACGGCGTGAAGAACAAGATCGAGCCGCCGGAGCCGATCGACAAGGACCTGTACGACCTGCCGCCGGCCGAGAAGGCGATGGTCAAGCAAGTACCGGGTTCGCTCGAAGAGGTGCTCGACTCGCTCGAGGCCGACCACCAGTGGCTGCTCGACGGCGGGGTGTTCACGCAGGACGTGATCGACACGTGGATCGAGTACAAGCGATTGCACGAGCTCGATCAGGTACGGCTGCGGCCTCACCCGTACGAGTTCGCGCTGTATTTCGATCTGTAGACGCAGAACAGAAATAGTCAGAAGCCAGGAGAGCCGGCATTCGCGCCGGCTCTCCGCGTTTTTGCCGGTGTCGTAGCCTGCGCGCGATGCCGTCGCGCTTCGTTTCAACGTCGCAACCGATCGACCTTCGCTCGACGTTCCGACCGCTGTACCGAGGGGCTGGCGATCCGACCATGCGCCTGTCAGAGCGCGACGTCGTCCGCGCGTCGAGGACGCCGGACGGTCCTGTCACGGTTCGGTTCGGCTCGTCGGAGGATGGCGTCGACGTCGAGGCGTGGGGTCGCGGTGCCGGGTGGATGCTCGAACGCGCGCCGGCCTGGTGCGGCGCTCTCGACGCCGTCGACGGGTTCGATCCGCCACAGGGTGTCGTCCGCGACCTCTGGCGTCGTCGTCGCGGCTTCCGCATCACGCAGACCGGACTCATCACCGAGCGGCTGATCCCGATCGTCCTCGAACAGAAGGTCACCGGCGGTGAAGCGCGGCGCGCATACCGCCGACTGACACTCGCGATCGGCGAACCCGCACCGGGCCCCTTCGCCCTGCTGATGCCACCCGATCCGGCCCGCGTCGCCGATATGGCGTACTTCGAGTTCCACCCGTTCGGCGTGGAACAGCGGCGCGCGAACGTTCTCAGGACGATGTGCTCACGCGCGGCATGGCTCGACAGAGCCGACACAATGCCGCTCGACCTGGCGAAGACACGCATCAGTTCGCTCCACGGGATCGGTCCGTGGAGCGTCGCCGAGGTCGCCCGGATCGCGCTCGGCGACGCGGACGCCGTGTCGGTCGGCGACTATCACGTCCCGAACATCGTTGCGTGGGCGCTCGCCCGCGAGCCGCGCGGAACCGACGAGCGGATGCTCGAGCTGCTCGAACCGTTCCGTCCTCACCGCGGCCGAGTGCAGGCGCTCCTCGAGCTGAGCGGCATCCGAGCGCCGGCGTTCGGACCGAGGATGGAGGTCCGCGCCATCGATCGGATCTAGCGCGTTTCCGGAAGGATCGCGCCGGCCTCCATCTCGACGATCCAACTCGTCGTCGACGAACCCCGTCATGCCTCCTCGTAGAACAGGCGGTCCATCGCCCGCCGGGCGCGTCGCGTGATCCTCCGGTACTCCTGCAGGAATGTCTGGCGCGGATACTCCTCGAATCCGAGCCGGCGGGCGAGCGCGAGCTGTTCGTCCGGCGCGGCCGGGATCGCCTCGGCATGCACTCGACGGTCGACCTCGAGCGCGTTCTTCACGTCGTTCAGGAAGACGAACGCTTCGCCCAATGCCAGCGCGGCGCCGTCCTCCACGAGTCGCGCTTGCGCGAGCCGTTCGATCGCCTCGAGCGTTCGCGCCGTTCTGATCTCCGGGTGTGCGCCGCCGAACCGCATGAGCGACAGCTCCACCGCGAACTGGACATCGGCGAGCGATCCGTACCCCAGCTTGAAGTGGAACCGTGCTGCCTCCGGTGGACGGACCCGCTCCAGCTCGATGCGCTCGCGCATCCGGCGGATCTCCGACGCGCGCTCGACCGGCAGGTACTCGGGATACGCGAAGTCCGACGCGAACGAACGGAACCGCATCCCCAATCCCTCGTCGCCGGCGACGAACCGCGCCCGGAGCAACGACTGGAACTCCCACGTCTCGGCGTATCGCTCCCAGTACTCGAGGTAGCCGGCGAACGACTTCGCCAGCGGACCGCTGCGCCCCTCCGGACGAAGGTCGGCGTCCGGCTCCCATCCGGCAGCGCGTATGCCCGCGATCACCCGCTCGGCGATCTCGACGCCGCTGCGGAACTCGTTCGGTCCCTCGCCGTCGTAGACGAACACGACGTCCAGATCCGACGCGAAGTTCAGCTC
>CALGFI010000155.1 GCA_937881155.1 uncultured bacterium
TATCCCGGCCGGTTCCTCCTCGGGGTCGGCGTGAGCCATGCGCCCTCGGTCGGTCGGCGCGGCAGCGCGTACGCGCGGCCGGTCTCGGCGATGCGGGACTACCTCGATGCGATGATGCGCGCGCCCTCCTCGGCGCCGGAGCCCGAGGCGTTCCCGCGGATGGTGCTCGCGGCGCTCGGTCCCCGCATGTTGAGCCTGGCCGCCGAGCGGACGCTCGGCGCCCATCCGTACTTCGTTCCCGTCGAGCACACAGCGTTCGCGCGACAACGGCTCGGTCCCGGTCCGGTCCTGGCCGTGGAACAGACGGTGGTGCTCGAAACGGATCCGGCGAAGGCCCGCAAGATCGCCCGCGCGTTCGCGTCGGATTACCTGCGGACCGCGAACTACGCGACCAACCTGAAGCGCATGGGGTGGACCGATGCCGAGCTGTCGAGGGACGGGAGCGACGCGCTGATCGACGCCGTGATCGCGTGGGGTGACGTCGACAAGATCGCGCTGCGGGTGCGCCAGCACCTCGACGCCGGCGCCGACCACGTGTGCGTCCAGCCGGTCACGGAGGACGAGAACGACGTGGCGGTCGACGCGCTGCGCGAGCTCGCGCCCGCGTTGCTCGAGCTCTAGCTACGCGCCGTCGCCGATCCTCGGCCGTCCCGTCGGGTCCTCGCCGACGTCGTAGGCGTGCTGTCGGCGGCGATCGTGATCGATTCGGCGGTCGAACTCCCGGTGGAACTCGCGCATGCGCCGCCTCGCGTACCACGTTGCCACCCAGCCGAGGGCGACGACGGAAAGCACGAGCGACAGCACGACGATGAGCGTCGCCTTCAGGACGGCGCCGAGGACGCCGGTCGCAGCGGCGAGCAGCAGGAGAAGGAGCACGAACAGGAGCACGTATGCATCCTACGACCGTCGGGCACTATCGATGATCCGGCGCGCGACGGCCGCCGGTCGTTGGAGTGGGACGTCGTGGATGCCCTCGATCCATTCGAACCGGACGGGTGGGCCGATCTCCCGAACGGCGCGAGCCGCGCGCCGCCGTTCCTCGACGAGCCCCGCGGGATCTGGCGCGCCCGGAACGGACCGAACCGCGAGTACCAACGTCGGAACGCTCACCCGGCGAAGGAGTCCCGGCGCGTCCTGTTCCCAGATCGCTCGGACGATGCGCATGTGCTTCCGGACGGGGAGCCGCCGGTGGATCCGACCGCTCGCGTCGACGCGAACGAGTGACAGGAACACTTGCTCGATCTCAGGCGTGATGGTCAGAACCTCGGCAAGATGGATCCGCGGCCACGCAAGGAAATCCTCGACGGTCATGCCGTCGATGTTCGGCGGCTCGAGCTCCCTCCGCGCCGTCGGCCAGTCGAACTGATCGCGCATCCGCGTGAACCCGCCGTCGAGCAGCACGGCTGTCCCCACGAGGCGCGGCCGGCGAACAGCGAGCTCGAGCGCCACGTTCGCGCCCCACGAGTGGCCCACGACGACCGGGCGACGGAGGCGCAGGGCGCGAATCACCGCCGCCGCGTCCGCGGCCGTCTCGTCGAACCCGTAACCGGACGGCGGTTTCGCCGACTCGCCGTGCCCGCGTTGGTCGTACGCGACGGCGCGAACGCCCGCGTGCGCGAGCTTCGGCGCAACGAGATCCCAGATGTGCGAGGACGACGCGAGGCCGTGGACGAGGAGCGCCGCGCGATCGGCTCGGCGTCCCGTTGTCGGCCGGCCCGTCGCCGGCCAATCGCGAACGTGGAGGCGAACTCCGTCGCTCTCCACCCACGCCTCGATCGGCACGGCGCGCAGACTAGCTGCGGGATGGGCGCCTCGATCCGTCGACCTTCACCGCCGAACGCCGGGGAGTACCCTTTGAACGGCAATTCAGGAACGCGACGCGGGAGGCGAGACGTGGCGGAGGCACTGCAGAACTACGTCGACGGCAAATGGGTGGACGCGGTCGACGGCGAGCGGTTCGACGTGTTCAACCCGGCAACGGGCGAGGTGATCGCGACCGCGCCCCACTCCAAACGCGAGGACGTCGACGCGGCCGTAGCGGCCGCTCGCCGCGTGTTCGACGACGGCGAGTGGTGGCCCGGGACACCGAGCCGGGAGCGCGGCCGGATCCTCCTGCGCGCCGGCGAGATCGTCCGTCGCGAGCTCGAGCGGCTCGCGCGGATGGAATCGCTGGACACCGGCAAGCCGATCGAGGACGGCCGCGAGGACGTCGGCGAGGTCGCCTTCATGTTCGAGTACTACGGCGGCTGGGCAACGAAGATCGACGGCGACGCTCAGCACCTCGACGCCGACCGCATGTTCATGGTGTGGAAGGAACCCGTCGGCGTTGCCGCCGGCATCACGCCGTGGAACTACCCGATGATGATGGCGACGCAGAAGCTCGCGGCGGGGTTGGCTGCCGGATGCACGTTCGTCCTCAAGCCCCCGGAGCAGACGCCGCTCACGGGCCTCGAGCTCCCGAAGATCCTCGAGGAGGCGGGGCTTCCGACCGGCGTGTTCCACGTGCTCACCGGGTTCGGCGAGACGGCCGGCGCCCCGCTCGTCGAACATCCCGGCGTGGACAAGATCTGTTTCACCGGGTCGAGGGAGGTCGGCAAGATCATCATGCGCTCGGGCGCCGAAACGCTGAAGCGCGTGACACTCGAGCTCGGCGGCAAGTCGCCGAACATCGTGTTCGCCGATTCGGATCTGCCGTCGGCGTTCGAGGGAACCGGCAACGGGGTGTTCTGGAACCAGGGCGAGATCTGCTCGGCGGGCACGAGGGTGTTCGTGGATCGTTCCGTTTACGACGACGCGGTGAACGCGTTCGTCGACCGAGCGAAGACGATCCGCCTCGGTGACGGCCTCGACGAGGAGACGACGATGGGGCCGCTGATCTCGCTGGAGCAGAAGGACCGCGTCTCGCGGTACATCGAGATCGGGACCTCGGAGGCCAAGCTCGCGGGTCAGGGCTCCCTGCCGGATGACCGGCGGCTCGCCAACGGCTACTTCGTGGCTCCGACGGTCTTCGCCGACGTCGACAACTCCGCAACGATCGCTCGCGAGGAGATCTTCGGTCCGGTGATGTCGGTGATCCCGTTCCAGGACGTCGACGACGTCGTGCGGCTCGCGAACGACACCGAGTACGGGCTCGCCGCCGCCGTGTGGACGACCGACATCAAGAAGGCGTTGCGGACCGCGCAGGCCCTTCGCGCCGGCATCGTGTGGATCAACGACTCGCAGCCGGCGCCGACCGAGATGCCGTGGGGCGGCTACAAGCAGTCGGGCATCGGCCGCGAGCTCGGCAAGGAGGGTCTCGAGGACTTCCTCGAGAAGAAGTCCGTCTACGTGAACCTCGCCTGATCCTCGCGGCAAGGCGCAGCGAGCGTCGTGTATCGTCCCGGCATGGCCGGGGGTGGTGAGGTCGTCCTCGTCGATCTCGTGAAGCGGTTCGCCGACGTCACGGCGGTCGCGGGCATCAACCTGGACATGCCTCCCGGCGAGTTCTTCTCGCTGCTCGGCCCGTCCGGTTGCGGCAAGACGACGACGCTCCGGCTGATCGCGGGGTTCGAGCGGCCCGACGAGGGGCAGATCCTGCTGGACGGCGTCGACATGGTGCAGACTCCGCCTCACAAGCGGAACGTCAACACGGTGTTCCAGAACTACGCGCTGTTCCCGCACCTGTCGGTGGCCGACAACGTCGGGTTCGGGCTCCGGTACAAGGAGGTCTCCAAGCAGGAGGCGAAGAAGCGGGTCTCCGATGCGCTCGAGCTCGTTCGGCTTCAGGGGCTCGAACGCCGGCGTCCGTCACAGCTCTCCGGCGGTCAGCAGCAGCGTGTAGCGCTCGCTCGCGCTCTGGTGCTGAACCCGTCGGTGCTGCTGCTCGACGAGCCGCTGGGCGCGCTCGACGCCAAGCTCCGCAAGGCGCTCCAGATCGAGCTCAAGGCGCTCCAGGAGGAGGTCGGCATCACGTTCATCTACGTGACGCA
>CALGFI010000156.1 GCA_937881155.1 uncultured bacterium
GTCGATCATCCGGAGCGCGTGCACGGTCATCCCGATCAGCTCGGCCTCGTCGCGCGCGGCCACGAGCGCCACCACGCGCTGCGTTCGGGGCGTCCGTTCGACGCTCGCCTCGCTCGCCGGGCCCGCCGCCAGACCTCCAGTTATGCGAGTGGCGGCAGCGGATCCGCCCCGTCCTTGAGCCCGTACGTCCCGCCCTCGCCGGTCGCGAGCAGTCGATCCAGCCCCAGGACGAGCGCGGCGCCGCCCATGGTGAGGTCCAGGTCGTCCACCGTCACCACGCCGTCGCCGTCGACGGCGCCGACGTACGGAACGGGCGTCGTGAACGACTCTCCGGCGGCGACGGGAACATCCAGCTCGACGAGCGCGTCCACGAGCGGAACCGCGAACGCGTCCGGTGCGAGCGCAGGCTCCTCGGTCGCGCCGCCGGCCAGCACGACGACGATCTGTCCGCTCCGACCGATCTCGTCGAGGCTCGCGTCCTCGCTCGTGTCCAGGAATCCGGCCGACAGCAACCTGTTCAGCACGTCGTCCTCCGGCAAGGCGCCGTCATCGGGTGCCGCGCGCAGCCGCCGAGCGACCGCGGCTGCTGCCGCCGCCGACAGCTCCTCGGGTGGCGCGGAGAAGACCCCCACGATGTCTGCCAGCTGCGCCTGCGTCTCGGGGTCCTCCGACAACAGATCGCTCGACGCGGAGAAGGACCCGACGACCTCGGCGCCGCCGATGGTGAGCGCTTCCTCAGCGCTGGCAACGAGGGCGTCCTCGACCTCCTCGTGCGCGACGATCACCGCGGTGCTTCCGACGAGGCGGTCGCCGGCGAGGTACGGCAGTGCCGATGACGCGAATCCGTTCATCGCGGCGACCTCCGCCCTCACCTCGTCGAGCTGTTCGCGAAGCTCCGCGTTGTTCCGCAGCTGCTCAAGGGTCTGCCGCTCCAGCTGATCCTGCAGCGCCGGCTGAACGAACGCTCCCCCACCGAGGAGCCCGATCGCGAGGGCCAGGAAGACCGCAACTATCGTGACGACGTGGTACCGGAACGAGATCACAGCAACGCCTTCAGCTCGAACAACCACTGCCGGAACTCCTCGAACAGCTGGATCACGTACAGCCGGAGCGAGGGCGACACGGCGATCACGGCGCCGATCGCCGCGAAGGCCGCGCCCACGAGGAGCAGACCGTCGCGCGTTCGCAGGCGAGGCGAGTACACGCGCGACACGCCCTTCGCGTCCATCAGGATCTCCCCGACCCGAAGGCGCACGAGGAACGTGCTCGCCATGCCTCTTCGTCCCTTGTCGAGGAACTCGCGCAGGTTGCCGTGACTCCCCACCGCCACGATGGTCTCGGCGCCCTTCTCGTGCGCGAGCAGGTACGCGACGTCCTCGCTCGTTCCGGCGGCGGCGACGACCGAGTACGGGACGCCGAGATCGTCCAGCCGGTCGCGGCCCGGCGCGTGACCGTCCTCGTACGCGTGCAGGACGATCTCCGTCGGCGGCCTTCGTCTCCACAGGTGGCCGTTCGCCAACGCAAGGCGGAGGGCGCCGTCCGACACGCTGTCCATGTCGCCGATGATGATCTCCGGTCGGTACCCCGCCTCGATCAGCGCGTCGGCGCCGCCGTCGACGCCGACGAGGACCGGGCGCACGTCGCGGATGTACGGGCCGAGTGCGGCGAGGTCCTCCTTGTGGTTGGGACCGCGAACCACCACGAGAACGTGGCGGCGGGCGAGGTCGTGCGCGAGCGGTGGCAGCCCAGAGCCTCCGAACAGCAGGTCGCGCTCGCGCTGCATGAAGTCGACGGTGTTCGCGGCGAAGCTCTCGAACCGCTCCGCGAGCGCCAGGTGGGCCGTGGCCATCGCGTCTCGGATGGCGCTCTCGCTCTGGCGGATGCCGACGGCCACGAGCCGATCGCCGACGAGCACGCGGTCGCCCCGGAGCTTCACCGGATCGCCCTCTCGGATCTTCCTCATCAGGAGCGGTCCACACGAATCGATCAAGGGGATCCCCGCTCCCACGAGCGTCAGCGGTCCGAGGTTCGGATACCGGCCGGTGATGGAGGTGGCAGCGTTCACCACGCCGGCGACGCCGGCGTGGACGAGCGCTTCCGCAGAGACGCGGTCGAGATCCTCATGATCGATGACGGCGATGTCGCCCGCGCCCGCGCGCTGGACGAGGAGCTTCGTTCGCGCGTCGACACGGGCTGAACCCTCGTTCGGCCGCTGACGCCGCAAGGGCCGTCTGAACAACGTCTTCGATCTGATTGCCGTCGCACGGCCTCCTCGAGCGCACGAGACGTCCGCGTCGCGGCGCGACGCGCCCGATCCGGTACGCCACAGGGTATCCGACGGGCTACGACCGAGGATCGCCGTGCGTGTGAGAACCGGGGAGGTCGAACTTCCGGCGCACGAGCTCATGGAACGTCGGTGCGTCGTCGAGCCGAACGAACCGCGCCGGCCGTGGCGCGCGACCGATCCGAACTCGCGAGCCGACCGGCACCTCCAGGCTCGCCCGTCCGTCGGCGGAGACGACGGCCGCCTCATCGCCCAGCACCTCGATCGCCACCCGCTCATCCGCATCGAGCACGAGCGATCGATCGAACACCATGTGCGGCGCGATCGGCGTGACCACGATGCACGGCACGGACGGCGTCACGATCGGGCCGCCGGCCGAGAACGAGTACGCGGTCGAGCCGGTCGGTGTCGCAGTGATCACGCCGTCTGCCGAGAACGTCGTCACGTACGTTTCGTCGACGTAGACGGCGAGCCGGATCAGCCGGTGCCGCGCGGTCTTCTCGACGATGACCTCGTTCAGCGCCCAGTGCGCCGGGGATACGTCCTCGCGAAGCTCCGCAAGCATGGCCAAGCGCTCCTCGATCCGAGCGCGTCCTTCGACGATGCGCTCGAGCAGTTCGCCCGCGTGCTCCGGCTCGACCTCCGTGAGGAAACCCACGCGGCCTACCTTCACGCCGAGGATCGGCACGTCGCATCGCGACGCGAGATGCGCGGCGCGGAGGAGCGTTCCATCGCCGCCGACCGCGACGACCAGATCCAGGTCCTGCGCGAACGCGACGGCGGCGTTCTCGTCCTCGGTATTGGCGCCGTCGGTCCGGCGCACCTCGATCCGTCGCTCCTCGAACCACAGCTCGAGCCGATCGGCCGCCTCCTTGGCGGCGGGTCTCGTCGGGTGCGCGACGATTCCGACGCGCTTCACCGCGCCTCCACCAGCGTGCGGCCCGCCTGAACGGCGGATTCGACGTCGAACGGCGCGGGCACCGGTGGCGCTCCGTCCGCGACGGCGTGCACGAAGAACTCGACGTTGCCGGCCGGACCAATGAGCGGAGACG
This sequence comes from uncultured bacterium, assembly GCA_937881155.1. Classification (GTDB taxonomy): domain Bacteria; phylum Actinomycetota; class UBA4738; order UBA4738; family HRBIN12; genus CALGFI01. Next base: position 3,337 of record CALGFI010000156.1, read on the forward strand.
CGATCACGCTCGTCGGTTCGAGGTTCTCCACCCGGCAGGCGTCCGCAACGCCCTCGATCGCGCGCCGCCACACGGCCGGGTCGCGGACGACGCCCCCCGGGACGTCCGAGCGCTCCGCCTCGAACTGCGGCTTCACCAGCAGGACGAAGTCGGCGCTCCGGTCGGCCACGGCGGCAAGCGCCGGGACCGTCGAGCGGAGCGAGATGAAAGAGAGGTCCGCGACCACCAGGTCGGGAGCGTACGGCAGGAACGCCGGCGTCAATTCGCGAACGTTCGTCCGCTCGAGGAACGTGACGCGCTCATCCGTTCGGAGCGACCACGCGAGCTGGCCGTACCCAACGTCGACGGCCACGACGTGGGCGGCTCCCCGCCGGAGCAGGCAATCGGTGAACCCACCCGTCGACGCGCCGGCGTCCAGGCAACGCCGCCCCCCGACGTCGATGGCGAACGCGTCGACGGCGGCCTCGAGCTTCTCCCCGCCACGCGAGACATACCCGCGCTCGGCGTTTGCGAGGATCTCGACCGGGATCGCGTCGTCGACGAGGGTCGTCGGCTTGTCGGCCCGGCGACCCGCCACGCGAACGGAACCGCTCTCGACCGCGGCGCGCGCGTCGTCGGTCGTGGCCACGAGTCCACGACGAACGAGCTCCGCGTCCAGGCGCCGACGAGTCACGTGACCTCCCTTCCGGCTCGCCGATGGGTGTCCGGCGGTGTGTCGCAAGGATAGAGCGCACCGAGCCCGTCGCCGCTGCTAGGCTCGCCGGGTGCGCGCGGCTTGCGGGCGTCGACGATGATCCCCATCCGCGACGCCAACCCGACGCGCCGCACGCCGATCCTCACGCTCGGTCTTATCGCCGCGAACGTCGCGATCTTCCTGTTCTGGCAGCCGACCTTCGGCGGCTCGCAGCTCGAGCAGCAGATCTTCTACTTCTGCAACGCGGAGATCCCGTTCGAGATCTCGCACCAGGAGAACCTCGCCGACGGCGGAGCCGAAGCGCGACAGGCCCTCGACGAGG
>CALGFI010000157.1 GCA_937881155.1 uncultured bacterium
CTCGTTGCTTCTTCTGGTGGGACAACGGAACGCCCCACGAAACCACCGCGCTGACGAACGCCGAATGGGGTCTGGTCGACCTGACCACGTGGGGTGTGGACGCCTTGGGCGGCTGTGGGGGAAACGTCAGCCAGAGTGACGTCGGCACGTGGGTCGCGCAGGGCTATCCGGGCTCGCTGCTGATCGACTATCCACCGGGATACGAGTACGTCTGCCGTGGCAGCGGGTTCCAGGGCAACGCGCTCAACAACGACATCAGCGCGCAAGCGGGGGAGATCCTGTACTTCCCGGTGAACGATCCGTCGCAGCAGCTCGGCTCGGGCGGGAGTCTCTGCCGGCCGGACGCGCTCGACCCCGCCAACGTCGATGGCGACTGCTCGGTCCAGAAGTACGCGATGATCGGGTTCGCGCGACTCCAGGTGGCGGCGGTCTGGACCGGGCAGGACGCGCAGACCATGTGCAACCACCCGGCCGACAACAACGGCAGTCTGCGGTGCTTCGAAGCGGTGTGGATGGGTTTCGAACCCGGCGGACTGAACCCATCACCGAACGCCCCGAACCTCGGCCTGTTCGCCGTGGCGTTGACCGGATGACCCCGAGGAGGAGATCGACATGAAGAAACCGGTGGTAGCAGCACTCATCTTCCTGGTCGCGGCCGCGGCCGCCGGCGGGGTGCTGCTGTTCATGAACGGAGTTCGTGAACGAGCGGAGGCGGGCCGTGTCACGGTCGACGTCATCGTCGCGACGCGAGACATCCCAGCGGGACAGGAACTGAGCGCGCTGATCGACGAGGGAGTGTTCCGAACGAAGTCCGTCGACGTCGAAGATCTGGTCCCCGGCGCGATCACGGACGTCTACCAGCTCCAGGGTCAACGCACCGGGTATCCGATCCTCGCGGAGGAGCAGATCGTTGCCGCGAGGCTCGCCGGCCCGCTTCAAGCCGGTGGCGGCGTTCTCGGCATCCCCGACGGCCTCCAGGCGGCGTCCATCACGCTCGAGCCGCAACGCGTCGTGGCGGGGGCGATCCAGCAGGGCGATCACGTCGAGGTCTTCGGGACGTTCAGCGACCGGGGCGCAGACACGCTGAGCACGCGTGTCGTCATCGACGAGGCGCTCGTCCTCGCCGTCGCCAGGCCGGCAGCGGACGACCTCAGCTCCGGCAGCACCGGCACGATCACGCTTGCCGTCACGCCGGAGCAGGCAGCGCTGTTGATCTTCGCCCAGGAACAAGGCCACGTCTGGCTGACCCTGTTGCCGCCGAACCAGGCCGGCGTCCACGTTCCGCCCGTCGCACTGGGGGCGATGCGATGAACGGCCGCCGGGTCATCGCCGTCGGTGGCTCGATGACCTTCCCTCCCGAGGTGGCTCGCGCCCTGGGGGCGGCGCCCGACGCCGTGTCGTGGCTACCGTCGATCGCGAGCGCGCAGCGGGCGATGGCAGATGGTCAGGAGCGCTTCGACGTCGTCGTCCTCGCGCCGTCCGTCACTGACGACGAGGCGATCGCGCTCGCCGATTTCGCCGCCCGCGAGTCGCCTGCCACGGCCGTGGTCCTGGTCCGCGACACTCCGGTCGACGGCGCCTTTCCGCGGCTCATCCGGGGCGGGGTCCGCGACGTCGTCGACCTCACGAAGGGAAGGAGCGAGTTCCCCGACGCCCTTCGCCGCGCGCTCGACCGGACATCCGTGATGCGCGGGAGCGCCAACGGCAACAACGGGTCCCACGGGTCGACCGGAACGATCGTCTCGATCTTCTCGACGAAGGGCGGAACGGGAAAGACCTTCCTCGCGTGCAACCTCGCGGCCGCGCTCGCCGACCGTTCGGGCTCCCGTGTCGCGCTCGTTGATCTCGACCACGACCTGGGCGACGTCTTCGCGTACTTCCGCGCGGAACCGAGTCGCACCCTTGTGGAGGTCGCGACGCTGGAAGAAGGTGCGGACTCGGAAGCGATCGCGGGGCTTGGCACGCCGCTCGTCAGCGGTGTCGTCGGGTTCGGTTCACGCCCGGATCCGCGGGCCGAGCCGTTGAGAGGGGCTGCCGTCGCCCGAATCCTGAACGCGCTACGGGAAGCGTTCGCGTTCACGATCGTGGACGCGACGTCCGAATACTCGGATCACGTCCTCGCTGCGCTCGACCTCTCGGACGTGGTCTGTCTGGTGTCGGGCCTCGATGCGATCGGGGTTCGGCACATGTCGATCGCCATGCACACGCTTGCGAACCTCGGCGTGCCGCGCGACCGGCTCCGGTTCGTCATCAACAGGGCGGACAGCAAGGTCGATCTGACGGTCGAGGACATCGAGCGGCTCATCGGCATCCGCGTCGACGGCCGGATCCCGTCGAGTCCGCTCGTCGCGCAGTCCATCAACCGCGGTCGGCTGCTGTGGCTCGACCAGCGACGATCCGACGTGGCCAAGGGCATCCAGGTCTTCGCCGACCGGCTCAGGTCGTCGGTGGCGCCTGACCAGGTGGTTTCCACGAAACGCCGCTTGTGGGCAAGGGGGTCGTGAGGTGTCGCTTGCGGAACGTTTGTCTCGGCAGGAGCAGCCGGATCGCACCGCCGAGATCAGGGATCAGATACAGGCACGGCTGATCGAGGTCCTCGGGGCGCGCCTGTACGACGACGCGATGGAGGACGGCGAGCTTCGCCGGCTCGTGGATCGCCGGCTCCGTGAGCTCCTGGAAGAGGTTGAGACACCGCTCTCGATCCAGGAGAAGGCGCAGATCATCCAGCAGATCGGCGACAACATCCTCGGCCTGGGGCCGATCGAGCCGTTCATCCGCGACCCGGAGATCACGGAGGTCATGGTGAACAGCCACCGCGTCGTGTACATCGAACGTGGGGGCAAGATCTTCCGCACGGACGTCTCGTTCCGTAACGAAGAGGATCTTCGTCGGACGATCGACAAGATCGTCGGCCGAGTGGGGCGCCGTATCGACGACTCCTCCCCGTACGTGGACGCTCGTCTGACCGACGGGTCGCGCGTGAACGCGATCATTCCGCCCGTCGCCATCCACGGCTCCGCTCTGACCATCCGGAAGTTTTCGGCGGACCCGTTCACGGCGAAGGACCTGATCGACTTCGGCACGCTCACCCCAGAGCTCGTTCCGTTCCTCGACGCATGCGTCCGGGGCCGGCTGAACATCCTCGTGTCCGGAGGGACGGGCGCAGGAAAGACCACGTTGCTCAACGTCTTGTCGGCGTTCCTGCCGGAGGACGAGCGCATCATCACGATCGAGGACTCGGCCGAGTTGCGCCTGCAACAACCCCACGTGGTGTCTTTGGAGTACCGCCCGCCGAACATCGAGGGTCAGGGCGAAGTCGCGATTCGCGATCTGGTCCGGAACGCCCTTCGCATGCGACCCGATCGCATCGTCGTCGGTGAGGTCCGCGGCGGCGAGACGCTCGACATGCTCCAGGCGATGAACACCGGACACGACGGCTCGATCAGCACCATCCACGCCAACTCGCCGCGGGACGTGCTCTCTCGCCTCGAGACCCTCGCGCTCATGGCGGGCATGGACCTCACGGTTCGAGCGCTTCGCGAGCAGGTTTCGGCGGCGATCGATCTGATCGTCCACGTCGCCCGATTCCAGGACGGAGTCCGTCGTGTGGCCAACGTCAGCGAGGTTGTCGGTCTCGAGGGCGACACCGTCACGATGCAAGACCTCTTCGTCTTCCACGTCGACGCAGGGCTGGACGAACGGAACCGCGTGCGAGGACACCTCGCCCCGAGCGGGCTGCGGCCGCATTTCCTGGAGAAGCTGGCCGAACGCAACGTGTTCCTCGACACGTCGTGGTTCGCCCCGCCGCCGGGGTCGGAACCATGGTGAGGCGTCGCGTCGGTCTGGCTCTGGTGCTCACATGCTTGACCATCTCCGTCGTGCCGCGGCCCGCCGCCGCGTCGGGCGATGTCTCGGTCCGCGGGGCCGACGTCTCGGATTTCCCCATCGTACGGCTGACCGTGTCGACGGATGAGCCGCTCTCGTCAGACGTTCGCGATGTTCAGATCATCGAGAACGATGTCCCCGTCCAGACGACGTCTCTGGACACGTTCGGCGCTGAGGCAGGCCACATCGACGCGGTCCTCGCCATCGACGCTTCGAACAGCATGCGAGGAGATCCACTGAATACAGCGCTCGCGGCGGCTCGAACGTTCCTCGCCGGCGTACCGGCGTCGATGCCGCTCGGTGTCGTCACGTTCTCAGACGACCCCGTCGTCCTATCGCCGTTGACAGCCGATCGCGCGTCCGTCGAGCGCGCCGTCGGCTCGCTGACCGCGACGACGAGTCAGGGCACCGCGCTGTTCAACACCGTGAGCGCAGCCTCCGACATGTTCACCGGCACCGGTCAACACAATCTGGTGTTGCTCACCGACGGTCGATGCAAGGCCGATCCGACCGAATCGGGTCCGTGCACGCTCGACGGCAGCCTCGAGGAGGCGGCGGCCGCGGCTACCGATGCCGGTGTGACCGTGTTCACGATCGGGTTGTCGCGAACCGGCGCGCCGGTGCCGACGCTCGAGCGGCTGGCGCAACAAACGGGTGGAGAGCATTCGCTGATCACGATCGAGCAGCTCGAAACCGTCTATGCGGGCCTCGCCGAACAGCTCTCCGGCCAGTATGTCGTGGAGTATCGGTCGAAGGCGCCACTCGGCGCACAGGTGGTCGTCGTTGTTCATACCTCCGTCGGCCGCGATGCGTTCGGTTTCGTAGCGCCCGGACAGGCCTTGATACAGAAGAACGCCCACTCCGCGGCGACCAGCGCGGTCATGTTCTGGGCGACGCCGCTGGGGATGGGGATCGTCAGCGCCTTCACGTTCCTGGCCGTGCTCATCGCCGGTCTGACGACCGTGAGCGTGGCGGACAGGCGGCGTCGGCTTCGGGATCTGAGCAGGACCGTCGCGTTGCCGCCTCCACCCGGAGCCGACCCCTCGGCGAGCGATGTGAGCAAGACGTTCTTCCCCCAGCGAGTCGGGGACTCCGCGGAGAACATGGCCAGCAAGACATCGGCCGGCCGACGGCTCGCTCGCACGCTGGAGCACGCCGGTTGGGGCATCCGGAGCGGAGAGTTCCTGCTTTTGGTCGCGCTCGGGGTCGTCGTTCTGGCCGTCGCGGGTTTCGTCGTCGCGACGGTGGTCGGCGCCTTCGTGGGCACAGTCGTCGGCGCATTGGTGCCGTTCGCGGTGCTGTCCCATGCTGCGTCGAGCCGTCAGAACGCCATGCAGAAACAGCTCGCCGACACGCTCATGGTCATCGCGAGCTCGATGCGGGCCGGTCATAGCTTCCTCCAATCTCTCGACTCGGCCGTGAAGGAGGCGGACGAGCCGACGGCAGGCGAGTTCGGTCGGGTTCTGAGGGAGATCCGCCTCGGTCGGGACACCGACCAAGCGCTCGAGGCGCTGGTCGAACGAGTCGGCAGCCAGGACCTCGAGTGGGCCGTCACCGCGATCAAGATCCAGCGGAAGATCGGAGGCAACCTCGCCGAGGTTCTCGAAACGGTGGCGAAGACCGTTCGCGAGCGCGAGACGTTGCGGCGACAGGTGAGGGTGCTGTCAGCCGAAGGACGTATCTCGATCGTCGTCCTGAGCGTGCTGCCGGTCCTGCTCGCCGGCTACATCATGGTGGTGAACCCCGAGTACCTCAGAACGCTCACGTCCACGCGGCCCGGCATCTTCATCTCTGTCGCGGGCGCAGCGTTGATGGGTGTCGGCTACATCTGGATGAGAAAGATCGTGAGGCTCAATGTCTGAACAGATGTATCTCCTCGTGGGTGTCTTCGGAACTTTCCTCGTCGTCCTGCTCGCGGGCGCCACGATGATCTCGGTCTCCCGAAGTCGGCGATCGGCACAGGTGCTGCAAGGGCAGCTGGAGAGCGCCGGGATCTCGGTGAGTCCTCACGGCGCGGTTGCGTCGTTCTCCGAGCGTGTCGTTGCGCCCGCCATCTCGCGGTTCTCCGCTGTGGCCGCGCGCATCACGCCCGCCGGATTGCGAAACGGCGTGGCGCGGCGGCTCGTGCTGGCGGGGGGCTCGGGCAAGTGGACTGCCGAGCTGTTCCTCGCGGCGCAGTTGGCGGCGACGCTCGGAGCGGGTATTAGCGGCTACGTCTTGGGGATGAACGGTGACAAGCGCATCCTCGGGCCGGGATGGATCGCGCTCCTCGCGTTCGTCGCGTACATCTTCCCGATCGCCGCGCTCGACCGAAAGGCGCAGAGCCGCCAAGAGGACATCCGGCGAACGCTCGCAGACACGATCGACCTCCTGACGATCAGCGTCGAGGCCGGCCTGGCGTTCGACGCCGCACTCCTTCATGCCCGCCGTTCGATGAAGGGGCCGCTGTCTGACGAGATCGGGAGGATGCTCCACGAGATGCAGCTCGGCGTCAGACGCACCGATGCGATGCGGAGCCTCTCCGATCGGACGAACGTCGAGGAGCTCCGAAGCTTCGTTCTGGCGATGGTGCAGGCAGACGTCTTCGGCGTGAGCATCGCGAGCGTTCTGCGGGCGCAATCGCAGGAGCTGCGGACGAAGCGCCGTCAGCGGGCCGAGGAGCGGGCCATGAAGATCCCGGTGAAGCTCCTGTTCCCCATGATCGTCTGCATCCTTCCGGCGCTCCTGATCCTCGTGGTTGGCCCGGGAGTGATCAAGCTCGCCAAGGTGCTGTTCTGATCGTTAGATCGCGGGTCGCTCTGTCCCGGTCTTCGCTAGGCCCGCGATCAGGAGCCCACCGAACGTTGCGTTCAGCACGGACAGGAACCACCACGGCCACTTCGGCGCGCCCGAGGGCGCCCCGACGAGGGCCGTCGCCGCGAACACCGCAGCTGTTCCGAACTCGAGCAGCACGAACGTCCATGACCACCACCAGAGCTCCTCGAGCTTGCGCCGGACGAGGACCATCTGGGCGGCGAGACAGACAGAGGCGACGCCGAACGCCCGAAGCCAGGCGTCCTCGACCGGCGGCTGGCCGAAAAGCGACTCGGCGACCCATCCCGGAGCGATCACCAGGGCCACGCCCGCGATCGCCCACAGCACGGCCTGCCATGAGAGCGTCGCGCCAAGGAGCTTCACGAGGGCGCATCTTCGCAGGTCGGACGGTGAGACCCATTGGTAGCATGCGCGCGCTGGAGCCGGGCGACCGGCTCCGTTCCATACAGTCCACCGAGAGGGGATATGCCCGACACGCCACGCGTCGCTGTGATCGGCCTCGACTGCGCAACGCCGCAGCTGATGTTCGGAGACCTCGCCGCGG
>CALGFI010000158.1 GCA_937881155.1 uncultured bacterium
GTGTCCGAGGCGGGGGTCCTCAGTGGATCGATCGCCGACCTGTCGCAGCCGAACACGCTGGCTGTTTTCGAAGACCACGCGCAGGACAACGGGTGGAGCCTCGGCGACGTCGTCCACGCGCAGTTCCCCGCGACGGGCGACATCGACCTGGAGATCGTGGCGATCTACGAGGAGAACGGGTTGATCGGCGACTGGGCCATCTCGCTCGACACCTTCGATGAGAACGTCGTGGCCCAGCAGCTCGACATCTTCGTGCTCGTCAAGGTCGAGCAGGGTGCGGACGCGGCCGCCGTCCGTCCGGAGCTCGAGCGCGCGCTCCAGGCGTATCCGAACGTGGAGGTGCAGGATCAGGCCGAGTTCCGCGACCAGTACGCGACGTTCCTCAACACCCTGCTCAACCTGGTTACCGGCCTTCTCCTGTTGGCCGTGTTCATCGCGCTGTTCGGCGTGATGAATACGTTGTACCTGTCGATCTATGAGCGGACGCGCGAGCTCGGATTGCTCCGCGCGGTCGGGCTCACCAGACGGCAAACACGGTCGATGGTCCGGCGGGAGGCCGGCATCATCTCGGTGATGGGAGCGCTGTTCGGCGTCGTCGTCGGCATCGCCTTCGGGTGGGCGATGCAGCAGGCCCTCGCGCCCGAAGGGTTCACCGAGCTCGGCATCCCGGGCGGCCAGATCGCCGCCTACGTGATCGCCGCGGCCGTTCTCGGATGGTTGTTCGCGTTCCTTCCGGCGCGACGCGCAGCGCGCCTCAACGTGTTGCAAGCCATCGCTTACGAGTAGCAAGCGCGCTCGGAACGGCCGATATCATGCGGTGATGCCGCGCATCGAGCTCGCAGACGGTCGTTCCACCGAGCTGCCCGAGGGCGAACCGATCGGCTCCGTCCTTCCGGCCGGAGCGATCGCGGCGCGCTTCGACGGCGAGCTCGTCGACCTGTCGTTCGTTCCCTCCCACGACGGCAAGGCCGAACCCGTCGACGCCGCCGAGCCCGACGGCCTGCACGTCCTGCGGCATTCGGCGGCACACGTGCTGGCGCAAGCAGCGTGCGACCTGTGGCCCGGGACGAGATACGCGATCGGGCCGCCGATCGACGACGGCTTCTACTACGACCTCGAGGTCCCTGTGCCCGTCTCCGAGTCCGACCTGGCGAAGATCGAGGATCGGATGCGCGAGATCGTTGCCGCCGATCAACCGTTCATCCGAGAGGAGGTCTCACGGTCCGAAGCGCTCGAGCGCTTCGCCGACCAGCCGTACAAGCGGGAGATCATCGAGAGCCTCGACGAGAGCGAGGGCGCGCTCGGCGACACGGTCACCATCTATCGCAACGACGGGTGGTCGGACCTCTGTCTCGGTCCGCACGTCCCGTCGACGGGACGCCTCGGCGAGTTCAAGTTGATGAAGCTCGCCGGCGCGTACTGGCGCGGAGACGAGACGAACCCCATGCTCCAGCGGATCTACGGGACGGCCTGGGCGACCGAACAGGACCTCGACGCCTACCTCCTTCGGTTGGAAGAGGCGGAGAAGCGCGATCACCGCAAGCTCGGCCGCGAGCTCGACCTGTTCAGCTCGCCCGAGGAGCTCGGCCCGGGGCTGTGGGTGTGGCACGCGCGCGGGGGGATTCTCCGCAAGCAGCTCGAGGACTACGTGCGCGAGGTGCACCTCGCCGGTGGGTACGACCTCGTCGTCACGCCCCACATCGCTCGTTCGGTGCTCTGGGAGACGAGCGGCCACCTCGAGAAGTACGCGGACAACATGTACCCGCCGATGCAGACCGAGACCGGCGACTACTACGCCAAGCCGATGAACTGCCCGTTCCACGTGATGGTGTACCGGTCGCAGACGCGCTCATACCGGGATCTGCCGATGCGCCTGTCAGAGCTCGGCACGGTCTATCGGCACGAGCGGATCGGGACCCTTCACGGGCTGCTCCGGATCCGAGGACTCACGATGGACGATGCTCACATCGTCTGCAGGCCCGATCAGCTCGTCGACGAGATCCTGCGGGTGTTCGAGTTCACGCAGCAGATCCACGCGACCTTCGGGTTCATCGATCCCGTCGTCGAGCTCTCGACGCTGCCGGGCGACACGATCGTCACGCCCGAGATGGCGGAGCGAGCCACCGGCGCCCTGCGCGACGCGCTCGAGCGCAGCGGCCTCGAGTACCGCGTCGCGGAGGGCGAGGGGTCGTTCTACGGCCCGAAGGTCGACTTCCACTTCCGCGATGCGATCGGACGCCTCTGGCAGCTCACCACGGTCCAGTGCGACTTCGGCCTGCCCGAGCGCTTCGGCATGGAGTACGTCGGCGAGGACAACGCGCGACACCGGCCCGTGATGATCCACCGTGCGATCCTCGGCTCACTGGAGCGATTTACGGCAGTGCTGATCGAACACTACGGCGGCGCGTTCCCGCTGTGGCTCTCGCCCGAGCAGGTGCGGCTGATTCCGGTGGCCGACCGCCACGTCGAGCACGCGGAGGTGTTGGCCTCGCGGCTTCGCGAAGCGGGGCTCCGGCCGTTCGTCGACGCGTCGAGCGAAACGGTCGGCAAGAAGGTCCGGGCCGCACAGCTCATGAAGGCGCCGTACGTGCTCGTGATCGGCGATCGGGAGGCGGAGTCTGGCGAGCTCACGGTTCGGGACCGAGCGGGGACCGAGACGAAGGGCGTGCCGTTCGACGAGTTCGTCGCGGCGCTCGTCGAGGAGGCGCGGACCCGGCGGCTGACGGGTACGTCGTTCGGGAGCTAGTCGGTGGAGCGGCTGTGGTCGCCGTGGCGGATGGAGTACATCGAGTCGGCGCGGGAGAACGACGACGGTGGGTGCGTGTTCTGCGCGCTCCTGGAGGCGGAGGGGTCGAGCGGCGAGCGCGTCCTCGCGCGTGACGAGCTCGCGTACGTCACGCTCGCGAAGTACCCGTACAACCCCGGACACCTGCTCGTGCTGCCCGTCCGGCACACCGGCGACCTGGAGGACCTGACGCCGGAGGAGAGCGCGGCGATCTCGCGGCTGCTGAATCGATCCGTTCGCGCGCTGCGCGAGACCTCCGAGCCGCACGGCTTCAACATCGGGCTGAACCTGGGGCGCGCGGCCGGCGCCGGCATGCCGGAACACGCGCACTGGCATGTCGTCCCGAGATGGGGCGGCGACACGAACTTCATGCCGGTCGTGGGGGAGACGCGGGTGCTTCCGGAGCTTCTCGATCAAACGTTCGCCAAGCTGCGGCCGCGTTTCGACCAGGACTGATTTCCGAACGCGAGCGGCGCGCTACTTCTTCTGCGCCTCTTCGCGCACGCGCTGCGCCTCGGCGATGATCTTGTCGGCGAGGTGCGACGGCACCTCTTCGTAGTGCGAGAACCGCATGGTGAACGCGCCCCGCCCCCCGGTCAGCGATCGAAGCTCGATCGCGTAGCGCGCGACGTCGGCCTGCGGCACGAGCGCCTTGATCCGCTGTTTGCCCGCTCCGGCCGACTCCATGCCCTGGATCTTGGCGCGCTTGGAGTTGAGGTCGCCCATGATGTCGCCGGTGTGCGATTCGGGGACGACGACCTCGAGCTCGACGATCGGCTCGAGCAGCACGACGCCCGCCGCCTGCGCCGCCTCCTTGAGCGCGAGTGACCCGGCGATCTGGAACGCCATGTCGGATGAGTCGACGGTGTGGAACTTGCCATCGAGGAGCGCGCACTTGATGTCGACCATCGGGTAGCCCGACATCACGCCCTCGGCCATCGTCTTCACGACGCCCTTCTCGACCGATGGGATGAACTGGCTGGGGATCGCGCCCCCGAAGATCTTGTTGACGAACTCGAACCCGCCTCCGCGTTGCAGCGGTTCGATCTCGATGTTGCACACCGCGTACTGGCCGTGCCCGCCGGTCTGCTTGACGTGACGGCCGAGCCCCTTGCCCGCGGCGCGGACCGTCTCCCGGTAGGGGATCTTCGCCGGCGCCACGCTCACCTCGACGCCGAACTTGCGCTTCATGCGCTCCATCTGGACGTCGAGGTGGGCCTCGCCCATCCCGTACATCACGGTCTCGTGTGTCTCCTCCGAACGCTCGATGCGGAGCGTCGGGTCCTCCTCGCGAAGGCGCGAAAGGGCGGTCGACAGCTTGTCCTCGTCGCCCTTCGTCTTCGGTGAGATGGCGAACGCCAGGAGCGGTTCGGGGAGCTCCACGCCACGAATGACGACCGGGTCGTCCTTCGTGGCCAGCGTGTCGCCCGTCGTCGTGTGTGCGAGCTTGGCTACGGCGCCGATGTCGCCCGCGGGTACCTCCGCGACGGTGTCGTGCTCCTTCCCCCGCAGCGCGAAGATCTGTCCGACGCGCTCTTCGCTTCCCTTCGTCGCGTTGTAGACGGTCGAGTCCGGGCGGACCTTGCCCGAGTACACCCGGAACATCGTGATGTGTCCGACGTAGGGGTCCGAGACGGTCTTGAACACATACGCCGTGAGCGGCTGACCCGCGTCCGCATCGCGCTGTTTCTCCTCACCGGCCTTCGTCGTCACCGTGATCGGGCCACGGTCGACGGGCGAGGGGAACTCGTCGGCGATGAAGTGGAGCAGCCGGTCGACGCCGATCGGCTTCGCCGCGGCGGCGCAGAGCACCGGTGCGATGCGGGCTTCGGCGAACCCCGTCTTGACGCCCTTCAGCACCTCGTCGTGGGAGAGCTCGCCCTCCTCGAGGTACTTCTCGATCAGCTTGTCGTCGGACTCGGCGACGGCCTCGATCAGCTTCTCCCGGAACTTGTCCGCCTGGCCCGATATGTCCTCCGGCCAGTCGCCCTCATCGGCCGTCGCGCCCGAGGGATAGCGGAACGCCTTGCGCGAAAGCAGGTCCGCAACACCATCGAAGTCGTGCTCCTCCCCGAGGGGCAGCTCCAGCGGGGCGACCTGCGTGCCGAACGCCTGCACGAGCTCGTCAAGCGTGCGCTCGAACGACGCTCGTTCGCGGTCGAGCTTGTTGATGACGATCGCGCGCGGCAGGCCGGCTTCGACGGCGAGCTCCCATGCGACCTCGGTCTGAACCTCGACGCCCTCGACCGCCGAGACGACGAGGAGAACCGCGTCCGCGGCCCGGATCGCCGAGCGCACGTCGCCGACGAAGTCCGCGTAGCCCGGCGCGTCGAGCGCGTTGATCTTGACGCCGCTCCATTCGATCGGCGCCATCGACAGCGAGACGCTGATGCCCTTCTTCACCTCTTCCGGCTCGAAGTCGCCGACCGTGTTGCCGTCCTCGATCGTTCCCATCCGCGTTGTCGCGCCGGACGTGAACAGCATCGCCTCGAGCAGCGTCGTCTTGCCCGACCCACCGTGGCCGACGAGAAGTACGTTTCGGATCTCACTGGCGTCGTAGGTCTTCATCCGGGCTCCTATGCGTGACGTGCGTGCGCGGCGCTCGAGTAGGCCGGAATCCTACCGATGATAGGCTCGCGCGCGTCGTGGACATGCGCGTACGCGGGCAGGTCGGCGAGCGCGCTGCCGTACCGGTGCTCTCGGCCGCCGCGATGCTCGCCGTCGTCGTCTCCGCATGGCTGCTGATCGCTCGGGATCCCCGGGCGGCCGGGTGGGCGGCGCTCGTCGCCGGCTCGTGCCTCGTCCTCGGCGGAACGTTGCTCCGGAGCGGCGATCGACGCGCGCGGGTCGCCCTGTCGTTCTCGGACCGGGCCTTCGACGGATGCATCCTCGCCGCGCTCGCCTGGGTGACGCGGACATCGCGCCCGGCGGTGGCCGCGGGAGCGCTCGTTGCGCTCGCTGCGGGCTTCCTCGCGTCGTACATCCGCGCGAAGGGCGGCTCGCTCGGCTACGGCATCGAGGAGGGCGTCGTGACGCCGATCCTCCGCTACGGATTGCTCTCCATCGCGTTGGTCTTGGACTGGACGTCGTGGGCGGTCTGGGTCGTAGCAGGCGTAACCGTGCTGGCTGCGGTGGTTCGCGCGAGCCAGGTGGCGAAGGAGGAACGCGCCTGAGCGGTGACGGTGGCAGTCGTGCCGTGAGAGGCGAGACGTGGCGCGAGACGTTCGCGTACTGGGCGTACCGGGGGCTCGAGGTGCTGGCCATGTCGTTGCCGCCGGCCGTGGGGCGTTGGGCCTTCTCGACCGTCGGCGGCATCGCGCACGCGAGGCTCGACGGCGTTCGCGCGACGGTCGCCGCGAACCAGGCGCGCGCCCTCGGGTTGGACGTCGACGAACTGCGCGTGAAGATCTCGACACGCGAGGCCTTCGATCTGTACGCGCGGTACTGGTACGACTCGTTCCGCGTTCGGGTGGCGACGCCCGAGGAGGTCAACGCGCGCGCTCGGGTCGCAGAGATCCACCACATCGACGAGGCGCTCGAACTCGGGAACGGCGTCGTGTGCGTCCTGCCCCACATGGGGAACTGGGACGTCGCCGGCCACTGGCTGGCCCTGCACGGCTACCGCATCGCGTCGGTGGCGGAGGAGCTTCGGCCGCCGCGACTATCGAAACTGTTCCTGAGACATCGCGAGGAGCTCGGCATCCGCATCGTCCCGTTGGCGAAGAACGGGCACGTCGGGGCGCAGCTGAAGCAACTGCTCGCCGACAACTGGTTGGTCGCGCTCGTCGCCGATCGCGATCTCACCGGGCGCGGCGTGGAGGTCGAGATGTTCGGCGCGCCGTGGCGAGTCCCGGCCGGTCCGGCGGTGCTGTCGCTCGCGACCGGCGCGCCGCTGCTGGTCTGTCCCGTGTACACGCTCGACGAGGGTTGGGAGATCAGGATCGGTTCCCCGATCGAGATCGACCGGACGGGCGATATGCGGGAGAACGTGCGCGCGCTGTCGCAGGCGATGGCCGCCGAGTTCGAACGCGCGATCTCGGCGAAGCCGGCCGACTGGCACATGTTCCAGCCGGGGTGGAACGGCGCGCGAGCGCCGTGAGGGTCCTCCTCGCGTGCCCCTACGACTGGGGCGCGCCCGGCGGTGTGCAGGTCCACGTTCGCGAGCTGGCCGCAGCGCTACGTTCGCGCGGACACGAGACGCTCGTGTTGACGCCCGGCCGGACAAGCGCTTCAGAGGACGACGTCCGCATCGTCGGCACACCGATCCGCGTTCCGTACGGCGGCAAGGTCGCACCGATCTGCTTCTCACGTACCTCCTGGCGACGGATCCGGCACTACCTGAACGTGTTCGAACCCCACGTCGTGCACGCTCACGAGCCGTTCTCGCCGAGCACGGCGATGCTGACGGTCCTCGCCTCGAGTGCGCCCGCGGTCGCGACGTTCCACGCGTTCCACGAACGATCGAGGCTGCTCACGATCGCCGCGCCGTTCCTCCGATCAGTCGCCCGCAAGCTTGGCGCATCGATCGCTGTGTCCGAGGCGGCCGCCGAGTTCGTGGCAGCCGTCGTCGACGGCGGCATCGAGGTCGTTCCCAACGGTATCGACGTCGATCGCTGGTCGAGAGCCGAGCCGGCCGCCGACCTGCCGGCCGGCCGTCGCCTGCTGTGGGCGAGCCGCCTCGATCCACAGAAGGGATTCGACGTCGCCGTCCGCGCGTTTGCCCGTCTGGCGACCGAGTTCCATGATCTCGTCTTCGTGGTCGCCGGGGAGGGGCGCGGCCGCGACGCGCTCGAACTTCTGCCCCCCGCGATCCGCGCGCGCGTCGAGATGCTGGGTGCGGTCCCGAACGTCGAACTGCCGCGCTACCACGTGGCGTGCGACGTCTTCGTCGCACCGGCGACCGGCCATGAGAGCTTCGGCATCGTGCTGGTCGAGGCGCTCGCCGCGGGACTGCCCGTGGTGGCCTCGGACATTCCCGGGTACCGCGAGGTGATCCACGATGGGGTCGACGGGTTGCTCGCACCTCCGTCCGACCACGAAGCGGTCGCGTCGGCGATCGCGCGCGTATTGCGCGAGTCGACGCTCGCCCGAGAGCTGTCGCGTGCCGGACGCGAGCGCGCACGCGAGTTCTCCTGGGACGTCGTCGCGCCCCGGATCGAGGCCGTCTACGAACGGGCGAGGTAGGCCGTGAGCAAGCGGTTGCTACTATCGCGCGCGTGCCGGCCTGGGGGTGGGTCGTCGTCGCGGTCGTCGTCATCGCGCTCGTCGCGGCCGTGCTCATCTACAACCGCCTCGTGGCGCTGCGGAATCGCGTCGACAACGGCTGGTCCCAGATCGACGTGCAGCTCCGTCGCCGGTATGACCTCATCCCGAACCTCGTGCGAACGGTCCAGGGATACGCGGCTCACGAGCGCGGCCTGTTCGAAAGCGTGACGGAGGCGCGCGCGCGAGCGATCGACGCGTCGGCCGTCGCGGATCAGGCCGATGCCGAGAACCAGATCACCCAGGGCCTCCGCAAGCTGATGGCGGTCGCGGAGGCGTACCCCGATCTGAAGGCCAACGAGGGGTTCCTCGCGCTCCAGGAGGAACTGACCGGCACCGAGTCGAAGATCGCCTACGCGCGTCAGTTCTACAACGATCAGGTCATGCGGCTGAACACGTTGATCGGCTCCTTCCCGAGCAGCGTCATCGCGGGCACGTTCGGGTTCCGCGAGCGCGAGTTCTTCGACATCGAAGACCCGGCCCGCGCACCGGCCACGGTCGAGTTCTCGTAGCGGCGCCGCGTGTACGAGCAGATCGCCTCGAACCGCAGGCGAACGTGGCTGCTGATCGCGGGCGCGGTGATCCTGCTCGGCGCCGTCGGCTACGCGCTCGGCCTGATCTGGCAGTCCGGGCCCGCCGGACTGGTGATCGCGCTCGTCGTCGCGATCGCGCTCTCCATCGGCTCGTACGCCTACGGCGACCGCGTCGTCCTCGCCTCGACGCGTGCGCGACCGGTCACCCCCGACGAGCAGCCTCGTCTGCACAACATCGTCGAGGGTCTTTCCATCGCGGCCGGGATCCCGAAGCCGCGTGTGTACGTCGTGCCCGAGGTCGCGCCGAACGCCTTCGCCACGGGCAGAGATCCGGACCACGCGTCGATCGCCGTCACCGATGGGCTGTTGAAGACGATGAGCCGCGTGGAGCTCGAGGGCGTCGTCGGCCACGAGCTCGCCCACGTCGTCGACCGCGACATCTTGGTCGGCACCGTCGTCGCGACGCTCGCGGGCGCGGTCATCCTGCTCTCCGAGTTCTTCACTCGGTCGTGGTGGTGGGGCGGGTTCCGGGGTAGGCGGGGAGGCGATCGCGGCGGCGGCGGGGCCGAGGCGATCATCTTCGCCGTCGGCATCGTGTTGCTGATCCTCGCGCCGATCTTCGCGCAGATCATCCGGTTCTCGGTCTCGCGTCAGCGCGAATACCTGGCCGATGCGCAGGGCGCGCTCCTCACGCGATACCCGCCCGGTCTGGCGAGCGCTCTCCGCAAGATCGGCGCGGCGAGCGGGATCCCCATGCACTCGGCCAACAACGCGACCGCGCATCTGTGGCTGAACCAGCCATCCAGGGTGGAGGGCGAACGGATGGGCTCGCTCGAGCGGCTGTTCAGCACGCATCCCCCGATCGAGGAACGGATCCGGCGTCTGGAGGAGATGTGACGATCCGGCAAAGGACGCGCCGGGTCGTTGAGGGCGCGCCGGCCGGCCGCTAGCATCGCGCGGCCGAACTCGCCGCCCGCGCGCGGTGAGTCCTGACGTACCAAGGAGATCTCGGATGCGTGCCCGCACATCCGGACGGCGGTCGCGAACGCGCGCGCGGTTCACTCCGCGCGCGAAAGCGTTCGTGCTCGGCGCCGTCGTCGTTACCGGCGCCGCCGTCGGATACTTCACGCTCTTCCCAGGCCGGGCACCGGCGTTCGTTCGCGACGCGTTCTCCTCGGTGGGTCTGGCCGATCCGCCGACGTGTCCCCTGACCGGCGTCGCCGCGCCGCAGGGAGCGGTCCCGGAGCGCCCGACGCTGGCCATCAAGGTCGAGAACTCGCCCGAATCGCGGCCGCAGGCGTCGCTGAACGACGCCGACATCGTCGTCGAGGAGCCCGTCGAGGGCGGATACACCCGGTTCATCGCGATCTTCCACTGCGGCCGTTCCGACCGCGTCGGGCCGGTCCGCAGCGGGCGGATGACGGATCCGGCATACCTGCGGCAGTTCGGCGACGTCGTCTTCGGGTACGCGGGCGGCGTCTCGGCTGTGAAGACCGCCGTCGAACGCGCCGGCCTCGTCGACGTGAACTACATCGTGGCCGCGGATGCGTATACGCGCGATGCGAGCCGGTCCGCGCCACATGACCTGTTCACGACGACGGCGGCGCTGTGGCGCGCCGCGGACAAGACGGGCGACGCCCCGCCGCCGGTGTTCGCGTACTCCGACGCGTGGGACGGCAAGGCCCGACGCGCTAGGACCGTTCACCTGCCCTACTCAGGCGTCTCCGACGTCTACTGGGCGTGGAGCCAGCGCGACGAGACGTGGTTGCGCTCGCACGGTCCGACCCCGCACACTCTCGAGGACGGCTCCCAGGTCGCGGCGACCAACGTCGTCATCCAGGTGGTCGAGGTCACCGACAGCCGGATCATCGACGCCGCTGGGAACGCGTCGCCGGACGTTGAGCTGACCGGGTCCGGTCGGGCTTACGTCCTTCGAGACGGCGGGATGATCGCCGGAAGGTGGGAGCGCGAATCGCTCGGCGACGTGACGCGCTTCCTCACCCGCGACGGAGCCGAGATCACGCTCGCGCCGGGACGGACGTGGGTGCAACTGGTGCCATCGACCGTATCGGTCGAGCGGGTAACGCCTACGGATACCTGATCGCCGGCGCCTCCGGGTCCAGGTACTCCGGCCACCCCGGGAAATCGGACGGCCACTCGTAGAACCGCCCGGTAGCGCGGACGTGCGGCCGGGGGTCGGGCCGCCGAGGCGGTTTCGAGAAATCGAAGACGTGCTCGAAGTCGTGCGAGCGACGGATCCTCGGTGAGAGCAGCGGAAGCTCCCAGTTCTCCGCGATGAACCGCAGCGGCGCAGAGAACTCGGCGAACGCATCGTCGACGTACCCGCGCCTCGCGTACGGCGAGATCACGAGCATCGGAACGCGGAAACCGAGATCCACCTCGTCGATCTTCGGCGGCTCGACGTGGTCGTACAGGCCACCCCACTCGTCCCAGGTGATGAAGATCGCCGTGCTCTCCCACATCTCACTCCGCATGATCGCGTTGACGACGTCGGTCACCCAGTTGTGCGCGTGCTTCGTGCTGAACGGCGGATGATCCGACAGCTGGAAGCGGGGCGTTACCCACGTGACCGACGGCAACGCGCTCGCCTCGACGTCGCGAAGCAGGTCGTCCACCGGCCAGATGTGCTCGTCCCAGAGCTCGTTGTTGCCGTAGACGTCCTCGATCGCCGAGTACGCCTGCCAGATGTAGCCGGCCTCGTACGGATCCGCCGAGTACGACGCCCAATCGATGTTCCTCCGCGAGAGCTGTTGGCCGACGGTGTCGAACCGGAAGCAGCTGCCGTGCTTCGTGATGCCGCCATCGTCGCCGCGCACGAGCACGTAGACGTCGTCGCCGAACGCGTCGCACCCCCAGCTCTTGAAGACGCGGCCGTCGTTGAGGCGTCGGGTACGGATGTTCTCGGGGTTGTCGATCGCGCCGCCTGCTTGCCCGGCGATGAAGAACAGGTGGTTCGGGTACGACGGTCCGGCCACCGATGCGAACACGTTGTCGCACAGGACGAACTCGTCCGCCCACCCGAAGTAGTTCGGAACGTCGGCCCGGTCGAACTGCGAATAGGCGAAGTACCGGCCGTACTCGCCGAAGGCGAACCCGTCCATCCCACCGTCGTTGAAGGCGATCTCCCACGAGGCGAGGTCGTGAGGGAGGTCGCCGGGGAGCCACTCGGGGCACTGGATGAGCGGCACCTCGACGCCGGAGCGCATCCCGGTGCTCGTCCCGCGGGCGCCCGGATACCGGCCGAACAGGTTGTCGAAGCTGCGGTTCTCGAGCATCAGGTACACGACATGCTTGATCGGCCACCGCGTGTCGACGCCCGCAGGCGTCGCGCCGAACGACGGCCTCGGCGTTGGGCTCGTCGACAGGCGATCGCCGATGCACGAGGTGAGGAACACGCCGGCGGCCGCGGCCGCCGACCGGGACATGAAGTCCCGGCGCGTCAGGCGTCGCGGATACACGAGCGTGAGTGTGTGCGTCCGTGGGTCAGCACGCGCGGAGGATAGTGGTCTCGTCGCGGTTGGGGCTACGACTGCCGTCCAACTGGCCCGTGAGAACCTCCGGACCTCGGCGGTACACTCGGTGAGCAGCGCGTTCTTCCGGTCCGGTCAGGTTCGGAGAGAACGGCCTCGACCCGTTCGAAGGAGGGGAGTGGCGTGGATCGCGAGATCGGCACCTTCCGCGTGAAGTCCGGCTTGGCAGAGATGCTCAAGGGTGGCGTCATCATGGACGTCACGACTGCCGAGCAGGCCAAGATCGCCGAGGACGCCGGCGCCGTAGCTGTCATGGCGCTCGAGCGTGTCCCCGCCGACATCCGCGCGGAGGGTGGCGTCGCTCGCATGGCCGACGCCACCAAGGTCGACGAGATCATGCAGGCCGTCTCGATCCCGGTCATGGCCAAGGCGCGGATCGGTCACTTCGTCGAGGCGCAGATCTTGCAGGCACTCGGCGTCGACTACATCGACGAGTCCGAGGTCCTCACGCCGGCCGACGAGGAGCATCACATCGACAAGTGGGCGTTCACGGTGCCGTTCGTGTGCGGCGCACGGAACCTCGGTGAGGCGCTGCGGCGGATCGCCGAAGGCGCGGCGATGATCCGCACGAAGGGCGAGGCGGGGACGGGAAACGTCGTGGAGGCCGTTCGTCACCAACGGACGATCCTTCGCGAGATCGGAGCGCTCGCTCAGCTGCGGCCCGAGCAGTACGTGTCGGCGGCCAAGGAGCTCGGCTCGCCCGTCGATCTCGTTCGGATGGTGGCCGAGGCGGGGACGTTGCCGGTCGTGAACTTCGCCGCCGGCGGATTGGCCACCCCGGCCGATGCGGCGCTCATGATGCAGCTGGGCGTCGACGGTGTGTTCGTGGGATCGGGCATCTTCAAGTCTTCCGATCCCGCGCCACGTGCCCGCGCGATCGTCGAGGCGACCACGCACTTTCAGGATCCCGACGTGCTGGCGAAGGTCTCGCACGGTCTCGGCGAGCCGATGCACGGGATCGACATCGCGGAGCTCGGCGAGGAGGGCCTGCTCCAGACGCGCGGTTGGTGACGCCGACGGGCCCACAACCACTTCCGCCGAGTCCCGACGCCGCTCCTCGGTTCACCGGTCGAGCTGCCTATGTCATCTCGCAGCTCTACTACTACCTCGTCGCGATCGTTGCGTTCGGCTTCGTGATCGGCGGAACGATCGCATCGCTGATCGCCCTTCGAGGGCTCGTTCTCCCGGATCCGGGAACCGAGACCAGCGACTCCGTGCGAGGGTTTCTCCAGGGTCTGTCGTTCGCGGTTCCCGCGTTCGTTGCCGCGTGGTGGCATCTCGTCCAGGCGAGGCGGCGGCAAGGCCTCGGCGTTCATGGCGAATTCTGGGGGCGATCGCTCTACTTCCACGGTGTGGCGTTCATGGCCTACGGCGTCACGCTCGGCGGCGTGATCGCGGCGCTGTTCTCGCTCGTCGAAGCGGCGTTCGCGCCCGACTGTCCGGCCCAGCCGTCCGACGTGCTCTTTGACTTTTGCACCAGCGCCAGCGATGCGCTCCGCGGGGCCCTCAACGCGGGCATCGTGGTCGTGGTGGCCGGCGCCGTCTGGTGGTGGCACCTCCGCCAGGGCCGCCGCCCGGTGTCCACCTAGCGCGACGGGGCGGCTCCTTATCATGGAGGCGTCATGAAGGCCGGAGTGCTCGCTTTGCAGGGAGATTTCAGGGAGCACGCGCGCGTGTTCGCCGAGCTCGGCGCGTCGCCCGTCGAGGTCCGAACTCCTGAAGACCTGTCGCGGGTCGACGCGTTGGCGATCCCGGGCGGCGAGTCCACGACGATCTCGAAGCTCGCGCGCAGCGCGGAATTGGTGGGACCCATCGTCGAACGGGCTTCCGAGGGCATGCCGATCCTCGGAACGTGCGCGGGAATGATCGTCATGGCCAAGCGTGTGATCGGGCTCGAGCCGCTGCTGGGATTGGTGGACGTAACCGTTCGCCGGAACGCGTACGGACGTCAGGTCGATTCGTTCGAGGCGGACGTCGACATCGAGGGCGTCGATCACCAGGTTCGCGGGGTCTTCATCCGCGCGCCGGTGGTCGAGGACGTCGGAGCCGACGTCCGCGCCATCGCGTCGTTGGACGGGCGGCCGGTCGTGTTGGAGCAGGGTTCGTTGATCGTCGCCTCGTTCCATCCGGAGCTCGTCGGCGAGACGCGACTGCACGAGTACCTGTTGGGGAAGGTGTAGGCGCGTGTCCGGTCATTCCAAGTGGAGCACGATCAAGCGGCGCAAGGGCGCACAGGACGCCAAACGGAGCAACGAGTTCGCCAAGCTGCTGCGGGCGGTCGAGGTCGCGGCGCGCGAGGGCGGGAGCGGTGACCCGAAGGCGAACATGACGCTCGCGTCGGCGATCGAAAAGGCCCGAGACGGGTCAGTGCCGGTCGACAACATCGAGCGGGCGATCAAACGGGGGACCGGCGAGCTCGCCGGCGGGGCGAGGTACGAGGAGGTCACGTACGAGGGTTACGGTCCGGGCGGCGTGGCGCTGTTCGTGGAGACGCTGACCGACAACCGGAACCGGACGGCGCAGGACGTTCGGCACGCCTTCACGCGGAACAGCGGGAACCTCGGCGAGACGGGGAGCACGGCGTGGATGTTCCAGCGCCGCGGCGTGATCCAGATCGAGAAGGAGTCGGCGCCGGACGAGGAGAAGTTGCTCGAGATCGCGCTCGATGCCGGGGCGGAAGACATGCGCGACGAGGAGAGCACGTGGGAGATCACGACGGAGCCGGCCGCGTTCGCCGCGGTTCGTGACGCGATCTCGGCGGCGGGGATCGGGATGCTCTCCGCCGAGCTCACGATGGTTCCGCAGAACACCGTGCCCGTCGAAGGCGGCCACGCTCGCCAGGTGCTCGCGCTCCTCGAGGCGCTCGAGGAGCTCGACGACGTCCAGAACGT
>CALGFI010000159.1 GCA_937881155.1 uncultured bacterium
ATGGACATCTCGTCGCTGTGGTTTCGCTCGACGCTGAGGGGGCGCCCTCGCGCATGGCTCGCCACGAGACGCCCGACGGAACGCGGGCGGTGTAGAGGCACGGTCACGGTACGGCCGGCGTCGCGTCGCCATCCCTCGCCAGGTCGAACGAAGCTTGCGACTTCCACGTCGTGCTGCCGTTCGAGGTGCTCGAGCAACGCCGCCGACTTGATCGTTCCACCGCTCCGAGCCTCGACGAGCGGGCGCGGCGTGAGGAAGAGGAGACGCATGTCAGCTCGTGCGTTCGGTCAGGGCGCGGAAGGGGAAGACGACCGTGGCTCGCACGATGCGTGGGTATCGCCCCGGCTCGAGCGCGAGCCTCCACGCCCACTCCAGGCCGACACGATGGACCAGCCGCGGTGCCCGCCGGAGAAGTCCGGCCCACATGTCGAACGCGCCGCCCACGCCGATCATGATCCGTGCGGACGGGATGTCGTCCACGTGCTCGGCGATCCACCGCTCCTGCTTCGGGGCGCCGAGACCGACGAGGACGACGGCCGGTGCGGCGTGTTGGAGGTCGCCGACGATCTCGTCGTCGCGCGCATCGGGGCGAGCGCGGCCGTCGTCATCGATCGGGACGCCGGAGCCGGCGAGGTGGACGCGCACCGGTACGCGGCTCCGCCACTCGGCGGCGGCACGCTCGGCGACGGTGGCCGAGCCGCCGACGAACGCGATCGGAAGGTCGCGATCGGAAGCGAGTCGAACCACGAGCGCACCGATCTCCACACCGGGCCACCGTCGAACCCTCCGTCGCGAGAGGAGCGATTCCACCAGTGCGACGCCGGTCCCATCCGGGAGCGCGAGGTCGGCGGTGTTCAACAGTTCCCGATAAGACGGATCGTCGCGAGCACGAAGCAGGATCTCCGGGTTCGGCGTGAAGATGCGTCGCGCTCGGTCCCCCTCGAGGAATCCGATGCATGCGCGTTCGAGCTCCTCGCGCGATGCGACCTCGTCGAGCCGGACGCCGAAGATCTCGCGTGCCACTACGGACCCGGCGTACCGGCCTCGGCGCGCGCCAGCGACGCATAGACCTGCTCGGCGCGATCGCGCAGGGTGGCCGACGCCTCGCTCCGGAAGCTCTCGCGGAGGTCCGCCTTCATCCGGTCGCGAAGGTCAGAGGGCCGGGGAACGATGCGTTCCAGGCGCTCGCCGCCGCCGCGACGGCGGCGCCAGTCGTCGTCGATCTCGCGCATGATCCGTTCGACGTTGTCCGGCGTGGACTCGAACTCGACGAGGTCAGTCCCGAAGCGACGGTTGACGCGACGGATCACCGAGCCCATCTGGCCGCCGGTGACCTCGTCGTACGTCCCGACGACGAACCCCGAACGCCGGGGTTGTAAGGGCTCGTAGAACCGCAGGAACCCGTGGAGCACGTCGTTCGGCGTCCGCCGCGGGTGCCGGATCATGTTCGAGACGACGACGTCCTCGGGCGATCGGATCAACACGAGCGCCGGCACGGCGAGATCGATCGCGCGCAACACGTTCGCCGGCGCGTGGGTGTGATGGGCGACATGGAGGACACGTGGCGCCTGTGCCAGATTGATCGTCGCGAGCGCGAACGACGACGCGCATCTGGGGAATGACTCGACCACGAGGTCGGTCCGCTCGTCGACGACGACGCCCTCGCCTCGGAGTCGTGTCAACGGAAGCGCAACGACGGGATACCGCGCGAGCGACGTCATCACGAGGTACCGAAGCCGCTCCACCGTCTCAGATGCTACTTGCACGCCGAACGCCTAGGGCGTCGCCGCGGGTGCTACCGGCCGAGCCAGCAACCTGGCCAGTCCGTCTTCCGAATCGAACACGACGTCGTTGGGACCGGCTTGTTCGGCCAGGCCTCCGACGTCGGCGACGAACGCCGGCGTCCCCAGCCGCTGTGCCCGGGCCAGCGCGCCCGACGACCACGCTCGCCGGTACGGGAACACGACGGCATCCGCCGCGGTGATCCACTCGTCGAACTCGGCGTCCGAGACGTAGCGCTCGATCATCGTCACGCCGCCGGTTCGTTCGCAGAGCGTTCGAAGCTCGTCGACGTAGCCGACCGCGGCGGACGTCGGCGTTCGCACCGAGCCGACGACGTACAGACGTCCCGGCGAGCCTGCGATCCCGAACGCGCGAACGGCGCGGTCGAACCCTTTGTCCGGGTGGATGAACCCCGCACACACGAACACGGGACGCTCCGGTCCGAGATCGAGACGCGCACGAGCCTCGTCCCGTCGGAGCACCGCGTGGACCGTGACGGAGGCCGTATGCGGTACGAGCGTCGCGTTCGTTCGGATGCCGTAGTCGCGCTCGAGCGCGCGGCGTTCGGCCTCGGTGTGGAACAGGAGCCGCGCTCGGGCGAAGGCCAGTCCCAGCAGCCGGTAGTCGGGGCGAAGGCGAGAGGGCGGCGCCGTCGCCTCGTGGACCAGGATCTCGACGGACGGCCGGCGGGCAACGAGCCACAGCAGCGACGCCGCCGTGATCACGTGCAGGACCGGCGATCGCGGCCGAAAGTACAGACCCGGCTCGAAGTGCACGACGATCCGGTCGAACCTCCCCGCGATCCGCGCGGCCTGACGGAACGCGGAACCGCCGATGAACCGGTGCTGCACGTCGCCGTGGCCGTCTGGCGGCGAGAGGACGACGACATCGTGACCCTCGTCGCGGAGCCGCGTCGCCTGCGCGGCGACGTACGCGCCGATCCCGCAGTGCCTCGGCGGGTACGGACCGACGAGCAGGATCCGCATCAGTGACGACCGCTCTCGTCTCCGACGGACCGCACGGCGTTCCTTCCGTTCACGGTGCTAACCGGCAGCCGCCGAGTGCAGGACGCCGGCCGTTCGACGCGCGGTCGCGTCCCAGTCGTAGACACGCGCGCGTTCGAGACCTGCGCTCCGAAGACGCGCGCGGAGCGTCGCGTCCTGAAGGAGCGACTCGATGCCCGCTGCGATCGCGTCGGGATCGTGGGGGTCGACGAGCACGGCAGCGCCGTCGGCGAGCTCGGGGAGCGACGAGACGTTCGACGCGAGCACCGGCGTGCCGGATGCCATCGCCTCCAGAACCGGGAGCCCGAACCCCTCGTACAGCGAGGGGTACGCCAGCAGCTCCGCGCCGGCGAGCAGCGCCGAGGCGTCGGGCTCGGACACATATCCCGTCAGCGTGATGTCGTCGCGCACGTCGGCGGGAACGCGTGCCAGCGCCTCCGCGACGGTATCTCGTCGGTTCGGATCCCACGGCCTCGCTCCGGCAAGAACGAGACGCGGGCGGACGGAGCCCCGCACACGAGCGAACGCGTCGAGCATCCCCTGCAAGTTCTTCCGGCCGTCGAGACCGACGAACAGCACATACGGCCCGTCGATCCCGTAGCGATCGCGCACGCCGCGAACGTCGTCGTGGTCGCGTGGATGGAAGATCTCAGCGTCGACGCCGAGGGGGATCACCTCGATGCGATCTCGTTCCACGCCGTAGTGTTCCTGGACGTCGTCCGCCGTCGCGTTCGACGGGACGATGACCCGCGTTCCCGCGGTCAGCGTTCGCTCGAGGCTGCGGAGCCACCACGGCACGGCGTGCAGCGCCGTCGACGGCAACAAGCGAAACCCCAGGTCGTGAACGGTGACCACGACGCGTTGCGCGCGCGTCGGCGGCGGAACGAAGTTCGGCCCGAACACGACGTCGCCACGAACGAACCACTCCATGCGCGGAAGACCGAGCCGGGCGACGGCTCGGTTGAACCACCTCGCGGGGATCGGCGTGCCGTGCTCGACGAGGTTCGACGCGCCGACGTCCGAGAAGAACCGGCGGCCGGTCAGGACGCCGCCGGCGTTCAGGTACCAGGCCACGTATCGCGTGGAAGGGTCGACCAGCGGCAGTCGCCGAACGAGCTGCCACGTGTAGCGCCCGACCCCGGTTCGGTGGGGCGCGGTCGCGGACCGCGCGTCGATGACGACCTGCATGGTTGGGCATCGTATCGACGAGCCGTGAGCGATCCGCGCGTTGGTAGGCTCGCGCGCACATGGCCGAGCCCGTTCCGCCGAACGACGACGACGCCCGGCGCATCCTCGAGCGCGAGCTCTACTGGGCGGGCGATCCGACGACGGCCGAGAGCGGAAGCACAAGACAGCTCCGGATCGCGCTCCACGACTTCGCCGCGGCGCTCCGCGCGGACTCACGCTCGCGGGTGCCGAGGCAGGAGCCGCTGCTCGGTTCGGCGTCGCGATGGAAGCGGAACGTGAAGGTTTCCTTCTATCTGGCCCTCAGGCCGGTCACTCACCGGTACGACCGGCTGCTCGCCGACCTGGCCACGCTCACGCGGATGCTCGCCGAGCGGCTCGCGGATGCCGAAGCGGAGATCGCGCAGCTCAGGGAGCGCCTGGCCGATCGAGCCGGTGTCGACGACACCACCGCCCCGAGCGAACGCGCGACTCCCAGGCGTCGCACTCGTAACCCCGCCGGGGAGGGTTGATGCGGATCGCCGTGTGCCACCCGCAGACGCCGTTCGTCCGCGGGGGCGCGGAGACGCACGCCGAGCAGCTCGTGGGAGCGCTTCGAGATGCCCGCCACGAGACGGATCTCGTTCTCGTAGCCGGGAAGTGGTACCCGGGCGCCGAGCTCATCCACCAGATGGCGGTGTGGCGAAGCATGGAGCTGTCCGAGTCGAACGGCCTTCCGATCGACGTGGTGATCCCGCTGAAGTTCCCGGCGTACCTGATCCAGCACGAACGGAAGGTCGTGTGGCTGATCCATCAGCACCGGACCGCGTACGAGCTGTGGGACCACCCGGAATACGCGGATCTCGCACGGCAGAAGGACGCGGTGCTCGTGCGCGACGCGATCCACGCAGCGGATCGCGTCGCGCTCGGCGAGGCCAAACGCGTGTTCACCAACTCGAAGAACGTGCAGCGCCGGTTGTGGGATTCGCTCAGGATCCCGTCCGAGCCGCTGTATCACCGGTCGCCGCTCACGGCGGACCTGCTGCGGCGCGAGCCGGGGCCGTACGGCGACGCGATCGTGTTCCCCAGCCGGTTCGAGAGCCTGAAGCGGCAGAGCATCGTGGTCGACGCGATGCGTCATGTGAAGACCGACGTGCGCCTGGTCCTCGTCGGGCGCGGCCCGGACGAGGATGCCCTCCGACGCCAGATCGGCGAGCACGACCTCAGCGAGCGCGTCTCGATCGAGGTGGCCGTCCCGAATGAACGCCTTCGCGAGCTGATGCTGAACGCGCTCGCCGTGTACTACGGCCCGTTCGACGAGGACTACGGGTACGTCACGCTCGAGGGCTTCGCCGCGCGCCGGCCGGTCATCACGCTCACCGACAGCGGCGGTCCGCTCGAGTTCGTCGAGGACGGCGAGACCGGACTCGTTGCGTCCCCGGATCCGAAGGCGGTCGCCGACACCTTCGACAGGCTGTTCGCGCAGCGCGACCTGGCGCGCCGGCTGGGGGAGGCGGGACGACGGCGTGTCGAGGAGACCGTTCCGGAGTGGCCGGAGGTGGTCGAACGGTTGCTCGCCTGATCGACCGGCTGACCACGCCGCAGCCGCGGTCGACCCCCGTCGTGTCTCGCGTCGCGTACGTGTCGCCCATGCCGCCGGCTCGGACGGGGATCGCCTCCTACTCGGCGAGCGTGCTCGGGTCGCTCGAGCGCACGGGATACCTCCGGCATCGCGATGTCGACGTCGTCTGGCCGGTCAGGGCGAAGCACGACGTCACGATCCGGCGCTATCGCCTCGGCGTGTATCACATCGGGAACAACTTCGAATTCCACGGCGACATCTACCGCCTCGCGTCGCTCCACCCGGGACTCGTGGTCCTGCACGACCTCGGTCTGGACGACCTCGTGCGCGCGCTCGTCGCGTCCGGCGACGCGCTGGGCTTCCGAGCCGGACGCGAGGCGCTGCTCCGCTCGGAGCGCATGACGCTCGCGGAAGCGCGCGAGAACGAACCGCTCCGGTGGCCATGGTGCGCGCACATCGCTCGAGTCGCACGGGGGATCGTGGTGCACTCCGAGTTCTCCCGCCGGTATCTCGAGGACTTCGGGTGCCGAACGCCGATCTTCGTCGTGCCCCATCCCGTCGTCGAGAAGGATGCGGACGTTCGGGCCGCCGCTGCGACCGGCGCTCGGCTCCGCACGACGCTCGGCGTCTCGGGCGACGACGTCCTGGTCGTCGCGCCCGGAGACCTGAACCCGGCCAAGCAGCTCGAGGCTGTCGCCGACGCCATCGCGAGATGTCACGAGAACGTGTATCTCGCGCTCGTCGGCCGGCGGATCCCGACGTGGGACCCGGACCCCGTGATCGCCGCGAGCGGTCTGGGTCGTCGTGTCCATCTCGTGACCGACGTCACCGACGAGGAGTTCCTCGGATGGCTCCACGCCGCCGACGTCGTCGTCGATCTGCGGTTCCCGCACCGGGGCGAAGTGAGCGGCACGCTGATCCGCGCGATGCAGGTCGGCCGCCCGTGCGTCGTGAGCGGAGTCGGGACGTACCTCGACATCTCAGACGACGTCGTCGTTCACGTTTCACCGGGCAGGCCCGACCCCGCGGAGCTCGCCACGGTGTTCGACGGGCTCGCCGCCGACCGCGATCGACG
>CALGFI010000160.1 GCA_937881155.1 uncultured bacterium
CATGCCGCAGATCGACACGGGCGACACCGCGTGGGTCCTCATGTGCGCGGCGTTGGTGATGTTCATGACGCCGGGCCTGGCGCTGTTCTACGGCGGCCTCGTGCGAACGAAGAACGTGCTCGGAACGATCATGCAGTCGTTCTTCGCGCTCGCGCTCGTCACGGTGCTGTGGACGCTGATCGGGTACACGCTCGCGTTCGGTCCGGACGTCGGCGGTGGTCTCATCGGCGGCTTGTCGCTCCTCGGCCTGAACGACGTCGGCCTCGAGCCGAGCGACACGTACGGGACGACCGTTCCGCACCTCGCGTTCAGCACGTACCAGCTGATGTTCGCCATCATCACGCCTGCGCTCATCACCGGCGCCGTCGCCGAACGGATGCGGTTCTCCGCGTACGCGCTGTTCCTCGGCCTGTGGTCGATCCTCGTCTACGCGCCCGTGGCGCACTGGGTGTTCGCGGACGGATGGCTCGGCCTGTCCGGCATCGGCGCGCTCGACTTCGCCGGCGGAACCGTGGTGCACATCAACGCCGGCGCCGCGGCGCTCGCGGCGATCGTGTTCCTCGGCAGGCGCCGCGGGTTCGGCCAGCAGGCGTTCATCCCGCACGACGTGCCGATGGTGATCCTCGGAGCGTCGATCCTGTGGTTCGGCTGGTTCGGCTTCAACGCGGGCTCCGCGCTCGGCGCGAACGGCCTTGCGGCGTCGGCGTTCACCGTGACGAACCTCGCCACCGCCGCGGCAGTCCTCGGGTGGCTCCTGCCCGAGCGGATCAGGCATGGAAAGGCGACGACGATCGGCGCTGCGACGGGCGCCGTCGCGGGTCTCGTCGCGATTACGCCCGCGGCGGGCTTCGTCGAACCGTGGGCGGCGATGCTCATCGGGTTCGCCGCGGGCGGGATCTGCTTCCTGGCGGTGAACCTCAAAGCCAGGCTCGGATACGACGATTCGCTCGACGTCGTCGGCGTGCACCTGGTCGGCGGCATCGTCGGCGCGCTGCTCACGGGCGTGTTCGCCAGCGCGGCGGTGAACGCCTTCTCCGGCGGGCTCGAACAGCTCGGCCGCCAGGCGCTCGCCGTCGGGGCGACCTTGGCGTTCTCGTTCGCCATGACGCTCGGGATCCTCAAGGTCGTCGACCTGCTCGTCGGCGTCCGCGTCACCGAGGAGGAGGAGCTGACGGGGCTCGACCTGTCGCAGCACTCCGAGGTGGCCTATACGACGAGTGAGGGCTCCGGTTCGATCCCGGCCGCCCATCCCGCCATGGTCACGGTGCCGGAGCCGTCCTCGCCGGCGGTTCACGCGCACCACGAGACCCCCGTGGAGACCTCATGAAGCTCATCGTGGCGATGATCCGCCCGTCCCGGCTGGACGAGGTGAAGGAGTCGCTCCGGTCGGCCGGCGTCGCCGGCATGACCGTGAGCGAGATCCAGGGCTTCGGTCGCCAGCGCGGCCACACCGAGGTGTATCGCGGGGCGGAGTACCAGGTGGACTTCGTCCCCAAGGTTCGAGTCGAGGTCATCGCCGAGGACGACGAGGCTGATGTGGTGCTCAAGACGATCATCGAGGCCGCGCGCACCGGCCGGATCGGTGACGGGAAGGTGATGGTGATGCCGATCGAGCAGCTCGTGCGGATCCGAACGGGCGAACGCGGTCCCAGCGCGATCTAAGGTGTAGGCGTGCAAGACGCCGAGAGCGAGCGCCAGTTCGTCCTGCAGGCCGTCGAGGAACGCGGCATCCGGTTCGTCCAGCTGTGGTTCCCCGATGTCCTCGGCTACCTGAAGGCGTTCGCCATCCCGTCTGAAGAGCTCCCGGAAGCCCTCGCCGAGGGGGCGAGCTTCGACGGCTCCTCGATCGACGGGTTCGCCCGGGCCGGCGAGGCCGACATGATCGCTCGGCCCGTGCCGCGGACGTTCACCTCGCTCCCCTGGCGCCCCGAGGACCGCGGCGTCGCCCGGATGTACTGCGACATCCACACGCCGAACGGCGAGCCGTACGAGGGTGACCCGCGTCGCGTGCTGAAGCGGGTCATGGAACGCGCGCGCGCGCTCGGCTTCACGCCGTACGTAGGCCCGGAGATCGACTTCTACGTGTTCCGCGACTCGTCGGTGCCCGAACCGCTCGACGCCGGCGCGTACTTCGACCTCACGCCGCTCGACGTCGGCAGTGACTTCCGACGTCGAGTGATCACGTACCTCGAGGGCATCGGTATCCCGGTGAAGGAATCGCACCACGAGGCGGCGTCGTCGCAGCACGGCGTGACCCTCCGCCACGCCGACCCGCTGACGATCGCCGACTCGATGATGAGCTTCAGACTCGTCGTCAAGGAGGTCGCGCGCGAGCTCGACCGCTACGCGACGTTCATGCCGAAACCGCTCGAGCGCTCGGCGGGCTCGGGCCTGCACCTGCACGTGTCGCTGTTCGAGGGCGAACGGAACGCGTTCTTCGACGCGACCGACGAGCACGGATTGTCGAAGACGGCACGAAGCTTCACCGCCGGCGTGTTGCGTCATGCGCGCGAGATCACCGCCGTGACCAACCAGTGGGTGAACTCCTACAAGCGGCTCGTCCCGGGGTGGGAGGCGCCGACGTGGATCTCGTGGGGCGTTCGGAACCGCGCCTCGCTGGTGCGGATCCCGCTCGCCAAGCCCGGTAAGGAAGCAAGCTCGCGGATCGAGTACCGGGCGCCCGACCCGGCGTGCAACCCGTACCTCGCGCTTGCTGTGATGCTCGCCGCGGGACTCTCGGGCATGGAGAACGAGCACGAGCTGCCGCCGGAGGCGCCGGAGAACCTGGACTCGATGAGCGACGCCGAGCGCGAAGCACTCGGTGTCGCCTCACTCCCGGAGACGCTCCCCGAAGCGCTCGCCGAGATGCGCGACGGCATGCTCGTTCGCGACACGCTCGGCGAGCACGTCTTCGAGTGGTTCCTGGCGAACAAGGTCGACGAGTGGAACGAGTACAAGGCGTACGTGACCGGGTTCGAGCTCGAGCGCTACCTGCCGAGGCTGTGACGGTTCGCGCCGAGACAGGAGCTGAGCGCTCTCCCGCCGCCGTCGAGGACCTCCGCGTCCAATACGTCGAGCGTTCGGATCCCCAGGCCGCCACCGCCGAACCGGAACGCGCGCTTGTCCTCGCGGCCGATCGAGACCTCGCCGACAGACTCGTCGACGACCTGAACGCCGTCGGCTATCTCGCGACCACCGCCCCGGACGGCGCATCGGCCGATGAGCTCGGCCCAGCGTCCGTCGTGGTCGTCGCGCCCGAGCGCGAGGGTGCGGAGCGTAAGCTCGCGCAGGCGCTCCGCCGCTCGCCAGCGTTCGCCGGCACGCCGATCGTGTGGGTTGCGCGCCCGGAGACGAGCGAGCTCGCGCGCTCCGACGCCATATTCGACGACTTCCTCGAGCTGCCCTACACCCGCGCGGGCCTCTCGGCGCGTCTCGGCGTGGCGCGACGCCGGTTCGGCCACGCGGGTGGTGACGTTCTCCGACGCGGGAGCCTCGTCTTGAACCTGTCGACGTTCCAGGCATCGGTCGGCGGCGAGGCGATCGAGCTTACGTACATGGAGTACCAGCTGTTGCGGTTCCTCTCGTCGACGCCGTCACGTGTACACACCAGGCAGGCGATCCTGCATCACGTCTGGGGCTACGACTATTACGGTGGCGTTCGAACCGTGGACGTCCACGTACGCCGGCTGCGCGTCAAGCTCGGCGAGCACGCCTCGATGATCGAGACCGTGCGAAGCGTCGGCTATCGGTTCGCCGGCGGGACGTAGTTGTCGACCGCGTCTCGGCGCGACTTAGTTGCGCGCCGAGAGCGCGATCTCGATCTCCCGCAGGATCTCGTCGCCGACGAGCTCGTCCCGTGCGATCAGCGCATCGCGGAGGGCCACGACGACGTCGCGGTTCTCCTTGAGCACCGTCGCGACGCGCTGGCGCCCCGCGGTCAGGATCTCCTCCACGCGCGTGCGTCCCTGCTCGTCCCCGAGCACCCTGCCGACCAGGTTCTTCGAGCCGACCGGCCCCTCGGCGATCGCGTCGTAGCTCACGAGGGAGCCGGCCATCCCGAACGAACCGACCATCTGGGCGGCCAGCGTCGTCGCGTGCTGGAGGTCCGCTGCCGGTCCGGTGCCGCTCTCGCCGAAGAACGCCTCTTCCGCGGCGAGCCCTCCGAGGGCGATGGCGATGCCAGCCTCGAGCTCCGTCCGCGTGCGAGTGAACCGTTCCTCCTCGTCGCCGTGCGCGAGGAGGCCAAGCGCCTGACGGCGCTTGATGATCGAGAGCACCTCGAGACGGCGGCCCTTACCCAAGAAGTACGCCACCGTCGCATGGCCGGCTTCGTGCGTCGCGACGGACACGCGATCGGACTCCGTATAGACGACCGGCTGCTTGAAGCCGAGCTCCTCGGTCAGCTTGGCCTCGTGGATGTCCTGGAGGTTCATCTCCTTGCGCCCGTTTCGAAGGGCCACGAGCAACGCTTCGTCGAACAGATGCTCGATCATCACCGGCGTGTAGCCGAACGTGTCGTGCGCGAGGCGCTCGCGAATCTCGTCGTCGTCGAGCTGCTCGTGGTGCGTCTTGCGTTCGAGGAAGAAGTCGACGAGCTC
Organism: uncultured bacterium; assembly: GCA_937881155.1. Classification (GTDB taxonomy): domain Bacteria; phylum Actinomycetota; class UBA4738; order UBA4738; family HRBIN12; genus CALGFI01. The sequence goes on from CALGFI010000160.1 coordinate 4,599, forward strand.
GCGACGTCCGTTCTTCGTCGGAACGTCGAAGTACAGGCGTTGGTCGAATCGGCCCGGCCGCACCAACGCTGGGTCGAGGTGATCCGCGCGGTTGGTTGCCGCGATCAGGAGGATGTTGTTGTAGCTCGGCTTCGCAGCGGCGAGGCGCCGGTCCGGCGGAAGGTAGTTGTTGATCATCTCGATGAAGCCGGCCTTGATGCGGTCGCGAAATGGCGGCTGATCGAACGACTGCATCTGGATCAGTAGCTCGTTCACCATGCCGGAGCCGCCGGCCCCGACGACGCTCGACGCAACTCGTCCGAGGCCTGTCGGGTCGGGGCTCGCGTTCAGGCCGCTTCGATCGGCGCCGACCGCGTCGATCTCCTCGATGAATCCGATCGCCCCACCCTCCTTGCGCGCGAGCTTTCGAAGCCTGCGGAAGAACGCGCGGATCCGGGCGGCCGTCATCCCGAACCACATCGATTGGAACGCCGGACCGGAGATGAACAGGAACGGCACGCCCGCCTGCTTTGCCATCGCCTTGGCCAGGTACGTCTTGCCGGTTCCCGGAGGACCCTCGAACAGGATCCCTCGACGGGGGTTCCCGCCGAGCTCGTTTCGGAAGGTGGCGTACCCGAGGAACACGTCGAGAGTCCGGCCCACCTCGTCGACCTGGTTGTCCAGTCCGCGAACCTCGTCCAGCCCGATCTCGATCTCTTCGGGTCGAACGACCGCGTGCGGTGAACGACCGCTGAGCATCGGCATCAACATGAAGATGCCGATGACGAGGACGAGCAAGAGCATGGGTCCCCAGATCACCGCCTCGGGGCCGAGCGTCGGAAGGCGCAACGGGTTGTCGGTGATGTAGCGGTACCAGAGATATCCGTCGAGCAGGCCGAGGAACAGGAGGAGTCGGCGGAGACGGCGCTTGCGCGTTCGCTCGCGCACCCGGAAGACGTCGGCTCGTCCCTTCGACAGTAGATCTGAGCCGTGGAGAACCGCTGCGGTGGAACGATTTGCCTGCCTCACGGATCGCTCTCCCCTCGCATCGGTCGGGTCGAGCAACTGTAAGGCAACCGGGCGATGCACACATCGGGCCTTCGCCCTACGGCCTGCGCCGAGCGCGTCGACGGGACGAGGCCGAACGCCGGACCTCTCCCCTCGTGAGCGCGGCGTGGGAGCGACAAGCTATCGTCCCCCCGCCGGAGGCTCGAACAGCCAGCCACGCGTGCCTCCGAGGGGAGCGGATGGCGCGGAAGAAACTGCCTCCCGTTGCGCGCGAGGAGGCGCACACCGTGGGCGCGCTGCTGCGTGGCCTCCGCCGGGCGGCCGGCTATCGCGCCGTGCGGGATGCCTCCTCGGCGGCCGGGTTCCCCGCGGCTCGTCAGACCATCTACGCGTACGAGCGCGGCGGCCTCACGCCGTCGCTGCAACAGTTCCTCGAGCTGGTGGAGTTCTACGCGACGAGACCCGGCTCGGGCGACGGCGCGAAGAGCGAGGAGGATCTGCGCGCGCAAGCCGTCGCCGCTGTCACGAGAGTGCTGACGCTGCGGGCGTATCACGTTCGGCAGGCGAACGACTTGATCGAAAGGCTCCAGCCGTCGCTCGGCGAGCGGCGCCGCAGGTCGCGCTGATGCTCACGCGGATCGACCATGTCGGCATCGCCGTCGCCGACCTCGACACGTCACTCGAGCACTACCGACGCACGCTGGGTATCGAACCCGTTCATCGCGAGAGGGTCGAGGCGCAAGGGGTCGAGGAGATCCTGCTCGAGGTGGGCGGCTCGTACATCCAGCTCCTCGGGGCGCTCGGGCCGGACACCGCGGTGGGACGGTTCCTGCAGCGTCGGGGGCCCGGCGTCCACCATGTTGGCTTTCGTGTCGACGATGTCGCGCAGACGCTGGCGCATCTCAAGGCCGAGGGCGTCCGCCTGATCGACGACGCGCCGAGGCCCGGCTCGCGCGGGACGACGATCGCGTTCGTCCACCCGAGCGGGATGGGCGGAGTGCTCGTGGAGCTGGTCGAGGAGCG
>CALGFI010000161.1 GCA_937881155.1 uncultured bacterium
CGGGCTGAAGAAGTTCACCCCGCAGCACGTCGACGGCGCGGCGGAGAGCTGCGCACGCTTCTTCCACTCGATGGGGGAGGAGGTGCGCCGCGTGGTCGCCGATCTCGGTTACGAGCGTGCGCAGGACCTGGTCGGGCGCTACGAGATGCTGGAGCAGATCTCCCACGCGGAGCGGCTCGACCTCGCGGAGCTGATCACCCCGCTCGAGGAGTACCTCGACCTCGAGCCGGCAGACCTCCCGGTTCCGGAGCAGGTGGAGGTCGAAAAGCGCGGGGAGCCCGGGCTCGTGCTCGCGAAGCCGATCCGGATGGAGGCCAAGGAGGCATCGGCACAGATCGCCGAGCTCGCGGACACCGTGTTCTCGGGCAAGCCCGTGAGGCGGGAGTTCCCGCGTCCCACCGACGCCCACGACCGCGTGCTCGGCACCGAGCTGGCCGGCGCGATCTCGCGGGCGCGCATCTACGAAGGTGCCCCTGAGGGCACCGAGGACGTGCTCGCCGAGCTGAGCTTCAACGGCGGGTCGGTGGCCGGCCAGGGCTTCGGCGCCTTCAACTCCTGGGGGCTCGTCGTTCGGGTCGAGGGCGGTGCTCAGGACGGGGTCGGAAAGACGATGCTCGGCGGCACCGTCTCGATCATGAAGGGCCGCAACCGCGACGGACGGCGGCTCAACGGCTCGGTGGGCAAGTCATTCGCGTACGGAGCACAGCGCGGTCGCCTGTTCGTGCAGGGCTCGGCCGACTCGCGCTTCTGCATCCGCCTCTCCGGGGCCGACGTGGTGCTCGGCGGCGAGCCCGCGGAGCCGCTCGACGACGGACGCGGCTGCGTGGCGGACCGCGCGAACGCGAAGGGGTTCGCGTTCGAGTACATGACCTCCGGACGGGCGGTGGTGCTGGGAGACATCGGGCCATGGGCGTGCGCCGGGATGACCGGCGGGCGTGTGTACGTCCGGATCAACCCGGAGTGGAACCTCGACCGCGAGGCGATCGAGAGCCGGCTCGGCGAGGGCGCCAAGGTGGAGCTCCAGGAGCTCGACCCCGAGGGGTTGCTCGACGTCGACGATCTGCTCGGCCACTACGCCGCGGAGCTGCGAGCCACCGGGCAGGAGGAGGAGGCCGAGCGGGTCCGGGCGCTGGCCGCCGGCGGCACGGAGAACTTCCTCATGATCGTCCCGCACCGGGTCCAGGCCGACCCCTCGATCTCGACCGAGTAACAAACGCCAAGTTTGCAAGCAAACTTGGCGGTGGTCGAAGGGCCTGTTTCGTTTGTTCGGGGTGGCTAGCCGCTGAGGGCGTGCGAATGGCTTCCGGTGCCTGCGGGGGAGCCCGTGGTGTCGATGACGTGCAGGCGGTAACGGCCGATCGCGAGCTCGTCGCCATCGCTCAGCGAGCTCCACTCGACCGGATCGCCGTTCACGAACACGCCGTTGAGGCTGCGGTCGTCGAGGACCCTGAGCTCGCCCTCCGGAGTCCGGACGACCACCGCGTGGCGGCGCGAGACCGTCGGGTCGTCGAGACGAATCTCGGCGGTGACGCTGCGACCGATGCGGCTCCAGCCCTCCGCGATCTCAAGGACCGAGACGCCGTCTTCGTCATCGAAGGCGAGGAACGGACCGGTGCGCTCCTGATCGACCAGGCGGGCGCGGGCTTCGTCGAGCCACCCGAGCTCCGTCTCGCCCTCGACGGTGGCGCTGTCCGTGGTCGGTTGCTCGAACAGCGACGCGCGCCGGAAGCGCGATCCCCCGCAGCTGCACTCGGGGATCGCGTCGAGCGCGGCCACCGCGACCGTGTAGCCGCACTCCAGGCACGTGAACGACCCCGCTCCCACAACCCTGCCGGTCTCGAAGACCCTTGCTCCTGGGTTGTGTTCCAACGCCTCTCCTCCGTGACTTGTGACGAGTGTAACTCTGTGGTCAAACCTGTGTCCGAAGCGGTGCACAAAGCACCGCAAAGTGCGACCTTTTGGAGCAGGGCGTCGGCCCCCAGGTGCGATCGGGACGGCGAGACGACTCCGAATAGAATCGCGCGGCGCCATGCTGCCACTCTCCGTCAGCACAGCGATCGACGCACCACGCGAGCGCGCGTTCGCGTTCATCGCGGATCTCGCGAATCGCCCCGCCTTCACCGACCATTTCATCGAGGAGTACCGGCTGGAGCGCATCCCCTCGACGGGGGGTGGCGCCGCCGCGCGCTTTCGGATCGAGCCGCCCGCGACGCGCCTGTGGGTGGAGACCGTGATCGAGGAGCTGGATCCCCCGTACCGGATCCACGAGAGGGGGCGAGGCGGCCGCATCGATCGGATTCCGGTGTTCACGGTCTGGGAGCTTTACGCCGGGCCGGGCTCGGCCACGCAGCTCTCGCTCACCTTCTGGACCGAGCCATCGCATCCCCTCGATCGACTCAAGGAGCGTCTCGGGGCGCGGCGCTGGTACCGGCGACAGTGGTCGCGGGCCCTCCGACGGCTCAAGGAGGGGCTGGAGACGGGTCGCGAGACGCAACCCGTCGGGATCGCGGGCGAGGACGTGGTGCCCACGCTTCCGAGCAGCGTTCGTCACTAGAGGTATCACTAGACTTCCGCCGCCGATGATGGGCCGACCGAGACTCGGGCTCGCCGCCGTGCTGCTCGTGGCCGTGATGCTGTTCGCGGCGTGTGGGGAGGAGGAGGAGCTCGACGTCGTCGAGGGAGAGCCGGTCGAGCTGGGTGAGCTTCTCTACAACGTCCAGATCACCCGGTTCCTCAACCGGAACGATCCCGAGGATGCGGCCTATCTGCGCGGCCAGCCGGGCGCGCGGCCGGACCAGGAGTACCTGGCCGTGTTCATGACCGTCGAGAACGAGGGAGACACAACCGCCAACCTGCCCGGCGAGATGACGATCCGGGACACCCGCGACAACACCTACGAGCCGGTGGACAGCAGGAGCGCGTACGCGCTCGAGCTCGGGGCGCCCGTGGAGGCGGGCGACGAGGTGCCGGCACCCGACACGCCGGCGGCGAGCGGCCCGATCGCCGGGGCGATGGTGCTGTTCCTCGTCGACCGGGCCGTGACCGAGAACCGCCCGATCGAGCTCGAGATCCCTTCGCAAACCGGCACCGAGGCTCGGGTCGAGCTCGACATCTGATCGCCGCCCCGTCAGCCGAGCCCCGTTGCGAGCACCTCGCGGGCGATCGGGGCGGCAACCGTGCCCCCGTCCTCCGTCGTGTTCGCTACCAGCACCGCGACCGCCAGCTGCGGGTTGCCCGCCGGAGCGAAGGCGGTGAACCACGCGTCCTGCTGCTGCTCGGGCTCACCGCCCTCGTCGGGCGAAACCGGGGCGGGCCCGAGCTCGGCCGTGCCCGTCTTGCCCGCCACCTCGACGCCGGGGAGCGCGGCCGCGGTGCCCGTGCCGCCGGAGACCACGCCGACCATCAGGTCACGCACCGTGGCGGCGATCTCGGCCGAGGTGACCTTCACCGCCTTCGCCTCGGGACGCAGTTCGGGATCGGTGACGATCGGCGTCGGGCTCCTGACGCCGCCGTTGGCGATCGTCTGCGAAATGGTCGCCAGCTCGAGCGGGGTCGCGAGCACCTCTCCCTGGCCGATCGCGCTCACCCCGAGGTCGAGATCGGTCCCGATATTCGTCGGAATCGTGCTCGGAGGCGGGTCGACTATCGCCGTGGCCTCGGCGTCGTACAGCGCCGGCGGGGAGTTGAAGCCGAACCGCTCCGACGTCTCGACCAGCTTCTCGTTCCCGATCTCTGGGCCAAGCGGTGCGAACACCGTGTTGCACGAGTGCGCGAAGCTCTCCGAGAACGTTCCGCCGCAGGGCTCGTCGTGCGCGTTGGCGATCTCACGTCCGCCGACCACGGTCGATGTCTGTACCGGAAAGCTGTCCTTCAGAGTCACGACGCCGGCCTCGAGCGCGGCCGTGGTGGTTACCACCTTGAACGTTGATCCCGGCGGTTGGGGAGAAGAGAACGCGATCCCGGCGAGCCCACGCACAGCGCCGCTCTTGGCGTCGAGCACCGCCACCCCGCCGAACTCATTGCCCAACGCGATCACCGCCGCTTCCTGGAGGTCGGGGTCTATGGTCGTCCGCACCGGCTTGCCGTCGCGGGGCCGGGCGGACGCGAGCACCCGCCTTCCATCCCCCTGGCGATCGTTGGAAACGGCAAGCAGCTCCCCGCCGGGCTTGCCGGCGAGCCGGGTGTTGAACGCCGCCTCCAGGCCGCTCGTGCCCGCCAGCGTCCCGGGCGGGAACCCGCGGCGCTCCTGCTCGTCTCGCTCGTCACCCTTGGGCACGCCGAGCTCCCCGGAGACGTTGGTGGCCGCGGTTCCGAGCGGGGAGCTTCGGGTCGCCGCCGAGCCCTCGGCCAGCGGGACTCCGCCTCGGGCCAGGATCGAAGCCCGCCTGGGGACGTCGACGCGGCTGGTCAGCCTCTCTCGGGGCGCGAGCCCGGGAAAGGTGAGGCTCGGTTCCCACGCGATCTCCTCATCCGTCATCGGGACAGCCAGGGTGCCGCGAACATCCCCGAAGGCATGAGTGCGGACATCGACCGGGACGGTGACGGTATCGCCCGATGCCTCGGGGTCGCCCGGATCCACCGCGGCCAGGGTCGCGGTGGACTCGGCCTGCTCGTACAGGGCGGTGAACTGCTTGCGCGGGTAACGATCCGCGGCGTCCTCGGACAGCTCGGCGTGCATGGCATCGAAGTCATCGCGGGCCCACGCGTCGACGAACCTGCGCACAGTCTCCTCCGAGGCGGAGGTCCCGGCGACCAACACGCCCATGACGAACGCCA
>CALGFI010000162.1 GCA_937881155.1 uncultured bacterium
TCATCCGTCATCTCGCCGTAGAAGTTCCGCTCGAGCCGGTCGGCGATCGCGCCCAACTTCTGGAGGTTGAAGTACGCGTTCCGCGCGACGAGCGGGTCGAACGTCCAGCGGGCCACCGAGATCCCTTGGTCCAGCGCCTGAGCGCGCTGCGCGAGCTTCAAGGCGTATCCGACGCCCGCGTGACGGCGGTACGGGAGCGTCGCGAGCTGGTGCGAATGCACGTGAAGCCCTTCGTCCGGCTCGACGGCGGCCCACCCCAGAACGAAGCCGACGAGCGTCTCGCCGACGAACGCGCCGAACGGGACGTTCCCGCTCTCCGCGAGCGCGCGAAGCGCCTCGCGCGGAACCGTCTGATGGTCGCCCCACGTGGCGACCATGACCTCCATGATCGCGTCGCAGTCCTCGAGCGTCCGCAGCGGACGGAGCTCCACGCCGGCATCCGCGGCGGCTCGACGCGCCAGCTCCCACGCCTCGCTCGACACCGGTGTGAGTCTATGAGGCGCGTCGCCGTGAGCCGCTCACCCCCCACGGTCACCAAGGACGAGCGCAAAGCGAGAGGCCCGCGGCATCCGCGGGCCTCTCGAACGCTCTCGGTTGTAAAGCGCCGTTATCCGCCCGCGGGCGGTGGGAGCTCCTGCCACTCGTCCTCGTCGAGGTCCCTGCCGCGCCGGCGCCGGAAGATGGCGACGACGGCGCCGACGATGGCCGCGATGAACGCGATCCGCATGAGCTTGCCGAAGAAGCCCCTCTTCTCCTCAGAATCCTCGCCCATCGCCGCCTCCCTCTCGCCTCGCTCCGGACCGTGGGCCTGGTTGGACTTGAACCAACGACCTCATCCTTATCAGGGATGCGCTCTAACCGAGCTGAGCTACAGGCCCCGAAACGAAACCCGTGGACCGTGACCCGGCCGAAGAAGCAGCGTACGCGGGGCCCGGAAATAGTGTCAATCGCACGGTGACCTGCACGAACGCTACCTGCGTTCGGACAGCGTCACTTCGATGCCGCCGACGATGTCGGAGAGCAGGTTGTACAGCAACGCGACGAATACGTTGATCAGCGACCACAGAACGACCATGAGAAGGCCGACGGCGACTCCCCGGGTGAACAGCCAGTCACCGCGTATCTGGAAGGTCTCGTCCGAGAACAGCTCGCGGATCAGGTCCTCGACGTTCTGGATCGCGCCGATCGCGCCGAGCACTCCGTACAGGATGATGAGCGCGCCCAGGATCACGACCATGATGCATGCGTAGAACAGGAGGGAGACCTTCAGCACCGACCATGGCGCGACCTTTCGGATGACGACCCGAGCCTGACGAGAGCGCGCGCGCCGAAACCGCGGGCGTCCCCCACCACCGTCGCCTTCAGGCACGCTCTTGCCCGTGTGCGGTCGCGTCTGCATCGACAACGAGGTCTGACCGGCGGGATCGCTCATGCGTTCCTACCCTTTCTACGCGGCGAGGTCGGCGAGGGCAACCATGCGCCTCACGTCGCCCTCCCGGCGGGACCCCGAACTACACGCGATCGTGACGACGCCGAACGTATCGGTCACGCCGCTCGGTATGTCGTTCTAGGCCTCCTCGACCTGTGCGATGACAGGAGCGATCACCGCAACGTGGGCGCCGGCGTCGACGCGCATCGTTCGGACTCCCTGACTGGCGCGCCCCACGCGGCGGATGTCGCTCGCCGCCACTCGGATCACGATCCCCGAGGACGAGATGACGAACATGTCCTGATCCTTCGTGCCGACGAACGCGCCGGCGAGCTTGCCCGTTCGGTTGGTCAGCGTGTGACCGATCACGCCCTTGCCGCCCCGGCCCTTGACCGGATACTCCTTGAGCGTCGTTCGCTTTCCGTAGCCCTGCTGCGTGACGCTGATCATCTCCTCGCCGTCCGACGCGATGCCGAGCGCGATCACCTCGTCGTCGTCGTCGAGGCGCATGCCGATCACTCCGGCGGTCTGACGGCCCATCGGGCGCACCAATCCCTCCTTGAACCGGATGGTCTGTCCCTTTCGAGAGACGAGGAACACGTCGTCCTTGCCGTCGGTCAGCCGCACGTCGATCAGCTCGTCCCCGGAGCGGAGGTTGATCGCGGCCAGTCCCGTTCGCGGTGAGTCGTACTCGGGGAGCGGCGTTTTCTTCACCATGCCTCTCCGCGTCGCGAACAGCAGGTAGCGTCCCTCGGCGTATTCCTTGAGGTCGATGACCGCTTGGACCCTCTCGTCGCCGGTGATGGCGACCCCCGGCAGGTTGGCAGCGTAGGTGCCGCGGGCCGTCCTGGATGCCTCGGGAACGTCGTGGACCTTCACCCGGTAGACCTTGCCGCGGCTGGTGAAGAACAGGAGCAAGTTGTGCGTCGTCGTCGTGAACACGTCCTTGACGACGTCCTCCTCTTTCAGGTTTGCGCCGCGGATCCCCTTTCCGCCGCGTCCCTGCCGGCGGAAGTTCTCGACGGGCTGGCGCTTCACGTATCCCGCACGGCTCACCGTGATGACGACGTCCTCCTCGGCGATGAGGTCCTGGACGTCCAGCTCGCCCTCGTCGGCCTTCAGCTGCGTTCGGCGCGGGTCGGCGAACCGCTTCCTGATCTCGAGCAGCTCGTCCCTGATGACGCCGCGGATCTTCTTTGGGTCCTTGAGCAGCGCCTTGAGGTGGCGGATGCGAGCGAGCAACTCCTTGTGCTCGTTCTCCAGCTCCTCGCGCGCGAGCCGCGTGAGCCGGCGGAGCGGCATGTCCAGGATGTGGTTCGCCTGGATCTCCGAGAGCTTGAACTGCTTCATCAGCTTGCCGCGCGCCTCCTCGGCATCCTGGGAGCCGCGGATGATGCGGATCACAGCGTCGAGGTTCTGAAGCGCGATCAGCAGGCCCTGGACGATGTGATCGCGCTCCTCGGCGCGGCGGAGCTGCCAGCGCGTGCGTCGCGTGACGACGTCGACCTGGTGATCGACGTAGTGGCCGATCACCTCGGCGAGGTTCAGCGTCCGCGGGACGCCGTCGACGAGCGCCAGCATGATCACCCCGAAGCTGTCTTGCAGCTGCGTGTGCTTGTAGAGCTGGTTCAACACGACCTGGGGATTGGCGCCGCGCTTCAGGTCGATGACGAGGCGCATTCCAGCGCGCCCGCTCGAGTGGTCCTTGACGTCGACCACGTCCTTCTGGCGGCCCGACTTCACGAGCTCGGCGATCTTCTCGGCGAGACGCGCCTTGTTCACCTGGTACGGGAGCTCGGTGACGACGATGCGTTGCCTTCCGCTCGAGCCCTCCTCGATCGTGCAGACGCCGCGCACCTTGATCGATCCCCGCCCGGTCAGATAGGCATCCTTGATCCCGTCGCGACCGAGGATCGTGGCGCCCGTGGGGAAGTCGGGGCCCTTGATGAACTTCATCAGATCGCGGGGTTTGGACTCGGGGTTGTCGATGAAGTGGACGACGCCATCGATGACCTCGCCGAGGTTGTGCGGCGGGATGTTCGTCGCCATCCCGACGGCGATGCCACCGGAGCCGTTCACGAGCAGGTTCGGGAACCGCGACGGCAGGATCGTTGGCTCCTGCTCGTAGCCGTCGTAGTTCGGAACGAAGTCGACCGTCTCGGCCTCGATGTCGCGGAGCATCTCCATCGCCATCTGCGCGAGACGCGCTTCCGTATAGCGCATCGCGCCCGGCGGATCGCCGTCGATCGAGCCGAAGTTGCCGTGCGGGTCGATGAGCGGATGGCGCAGTGAGAAGTCCTGTCCCATTCGAACGAGCGAGTCGTAGACGGCCTCGAGTGAATGCGGGTGGTACTTCTTGACCACCTCGCCGACGGCCCACGCCGACTTGCGGTACGGGCGATCCGGTCGAAGGCCGCCCTCCAGCATCGACCACAGGATCCTGCGATGGACGGGCTTCAGGCCGTCTCGAACGTCGGGGAGCGCGCGCCCGACGATGACGGACATCGCGTAGTCGAGGTACGAGCGCTGGATCTCGTCCTCGAGCTGAACGTCCTCGATCCGGCCGGCGAGCAGACCCTCCTGCGCCACCTAGATGCGCTCCCTGCTACACATCCAGGTTCTGAACGTCCTTCGCGTTGGTCTCGATCCACTCCTTGCGAGAGGGGACGTCCTCGCCCATGAGAACGGTGAACAACCGGTCGGCGACCGCAGCGTCTTCAAGCGTCACCCGCAGCAACGTGCGGCGCTCCGGATCCATCGTCGTCCGCCAGAGCTGATCGGCATCCATCTCGGCCAGACCCTTGAACCGCTGAGGGTCGAGCGGCTTGTTGCCGTCGACCTGCTTGCGGTACTCGTCCCACTCGCGCTCGGTGTAGAAGTACAGCTCTTCCTTGCCGTCCTTGATGAGATACAGCGGCGGCTGAGCGATGAACACGTACCCCTGGTCGATGAGCTCGCGCATGTACCGGAAGAAGAACGTCAGCAGCAGCGTCCGGATGTGCGCGCCGTCGACGTCGGCGTCCGCCATCACCACGATCTTGTGGTAGCGCGCCTTGTCGATGTCGAACTCGTCGCCGACGCCCGTCCCGATCGCGGTGATGAGCGCCTGGATCTCGGCGTTCTCCAGGATCTTGTGCAGCC
>CALGFI010000163.1 GCA_937881155.1 uncultured bacterium
CCGCCGAAGATCGCCGTCTTCACCAAGATCGACTCGGCGATCTCGCGCGCGACGATCTGGGCGTGCTGCTCCGTCTCCGCGCCGGAGACCTCGACCAGGATGACGTGGTTCGCGCCCTCGGCGTCCGCGGCGAGCTGCAGCAGGAGAGAGGTTGCCACCTCTTCGAGGGCGCTCGCGACGTCCACCCACGCATCCGTCCCGGGGACGACGAGGTCGCCGCCCGCAGCTCCGCTCGAGAAGAGGAGAACGGTGTCGTTCGTGCTGGTGCACGCGTCGACGGTGAGCGACTCGAACTTCGGCTCGAGCGTCTCGGTCGCCAACCGTCGGATCTCCGGCGGCGGAACCGGGGCGTCCGTCGTGATGAACACGAGCATCGTGGCCAGCTGCAGGTCGGGAGCGATCATCCCGACCCCTTTCGCGCAACCGCCGACGCGGAACCCCGCACGTTCCGCTGCGGCGACCTTCGGAACGACATCGGTCGTCATGATCGCTTCGGCGAACGCATCGCCACCCTCATCCGACAGCGACGACACGAGTTCCGGGATCGCCCCGAGGTATCGATCCATGTGGAGCGGCTCACCGATCACGCCGGTCGAGCACGCGAGCACGTCGGAGGCCTCCAACTGGAGGGCGTCGGCGACGGCAGCGGTCGTCCGTTCGGAGTCGCGGTCGCCGCGGAGGCCGGTCCCGGCGTTCGCCTGTCCGCTGTTCACGACAACGGCGCGGGGCAGACCGCGAGACACGCGCTGCGCCGAAAGCCGAACCGGTGCGGCCGCGAAGGCGTTCGTCGTGAACAGCCCGGCGACGCTCTGGACGGGGTCCGCGACGAGCAGCCCCATGTCCGGACGCCCGGACGGTTTCATGCCCGCGGTGGTGCCGGCGGCCCGAAACCCGCGGGGGAACGTGACGCTCACGGGTACACCCCCATGGCCGGCAGCGCGGTCGTCTCGTCGAAGCCGGCCATCACGTTCAGGTTCTGGATCGCCTGGCCGGCGGCCCCCTTGACCAGGTTGTCGACCGCACCGATGACGATCGCCGTTCCGGTTCGCTCGTCGACCGTCGCCTGCAACTCGACGACGTTCGATGCGCGCACGCGTTTGGTGTCCGCCATGGCGCCGAGCGGAAGCACGCGAACGAACGGCTCGCCGGCGTACGCGTCCGCGAGCGCGTTCGTGAGCACGTCGGTGGTCGCACCGCCGGCGGCTTCCGCGTAGCACGTCGTGAGCACCCCGCGGACGGCCGGCACGAGGTGGGGCACGAACGACGCCCGAACCTCGATGCCGGTCGACAGGGCGAGCGCGTGCTCGATCTCCGGCGTGTGCTGGTGGAGTGGGACGCGGTAGGGCCGAACGCTCTCTTCCGAGGACGTGTAGGTCGTGGCCTCGGTGAGCGTGCGGCCGGCGCCGGACAGGCCGGTTTTGCCGTCGACAACGAGGCGGCCCGGTTCGATCAGGCCCTCGCGCAACAGCGGGGCGAGACCGACGACCACGGGCGTCGGGAAGCAGCCGGGATTGGCGACGAGCTGCGCGCCGAGGATCTGCTCGCGGAACAGTTCTGTGAGCCCATACACCGCTTTCTCGGTCCATGACGATGCCGGGTGATCGAACCCGTACCAATGCGGGTACGCCTGGGGCGGCAGGCGGAAGTCGCCCGCCAGGTCGATCACGCGGGCACCGCTGTCAAGGAGCTCCGGCGCTCGACGGGCGCTCTCGCCGTGCGGGAGCGAGAGGAACGCGACGTCGAGCGACGGAGCGTCGTCGAGCGGGCTGAGCTCGACGCCCCCCAGCGGCCACGCTGCCAGATGCGGATGCACATCGCCGAGCGAGCGGCCGGCCGACTCACGGGCACCCAGGAACACGAGATCCGCGCCAGGGTGATCGAGGAGCAGACGTACGAGCTCGCCGCCGGTCGTTCCGGACGCGCCGAGAACGCCGACCGACACCCGAGACGTCGCTGCCATCCCCGCATATTTATGCAGGGCGTGCATGAATCGTCAACTACTCGAATCGGGGCTCGACTCACTCCGCCCGATCGAACCGAACGTCGGCCAGTAGCGACTCGGCTTGTTCGACCGCACTGGCCAGCCACGCGCCGTCCTGCGGTCCGCGGAGATCCTGACGCGGATACGCGAACTGGTTCAGCGTCTCGTCGGAGCCGAACTGGATCCCCTTGGTGGCGAGGTACTCCCCCACGGCGAACTCCCACGAGAACAGGGCGGTTCCGTCCTCGAACGCCTGGACCGTGTACGTCAGGAACCGGTTCGGGTGGGCGGCGTATACGCGAACGCCCCGCGGGGACCGCTCGGAGCTCGGCTCGAACCCCAGTCGCCCCAGCGCCTCGTCGAAGTCCATTGGAAGCAGCCTACGTTCGCGCAGGCTCCTCGACCGCCACGTCGTAGTGGTCCGCATGGCGCTCGCGATCGACGAGGAACCGGTCGTCGTCTGGATAGAACACCGCGACGCGCTCGTCGTCTCCCGCGAACGCTCGGACGGCGTCCATCGACTCCCAGAGGGAGATCACCTGGAATTCCGCGCGGTCGCCGTCGATCCGAGTGAACACGAAGACCCCGCGGTTCCCCGGAGTTCCGCGGAGTTCTTTCACCCCGGTCTCCTCGAGGTACGCGACGTACGGTTCGACGTCGCGGGCCCTCGTCCAACCACGCCACGTGCGTGCGATCATCGTCGTCCTCCCCTCCGAGGGCGACTAGCGAACCGCCTTCAATGCTCCCTCGGCAAGCGCAGGGTCGTCGGAACGCGCTACGGCGCGGCCCCGGGCGACGGAACCTCGCGCCTTCCCGAGGCACGAGCGGAGCTCGTCGGCGCCGTTCGCGACCATCGTCGCCGCCTTCACGATCTTGTTCTCCAGCGTGACCTCCAGCCCGTCGAGAACGGCTGCGACCTCGTCGAGCGCGACGCGCGCATCACCGGCGTCGCCGAACCGATGCACCACGCTGTACAGGAACAGCAGCACCGGCAACGCGGTCGAGTACGGCACGATGACGACGCCGCGGACGAACGCCTCGGCGTGTGCGCGCTTCAACACCGCGTACGCCGCGTCGGGCACCGCCGCAACGGCGACCGGCGCTGTTACCGCCGGGGCGACGTACTGGGCGACCTCGCGAGCGCGGGCGGCGACCTGTCGTTCGACCTCGCGA
>CALGFI010000164.1 GCA_937881155.1 uncultured bacterium
GCTCCTCGAAGACGCGGTCGCGTTCGGCACGGATCTCGTCCTGCGCGCGCGCGACCGTCGCTTGCGCCTCCTGCTCGGCACGCTGCTGCAGGTCGGCGCGCATCTGGTCGGCCGCTCGTCGGGCTTCCTCGACGATGCGGTTCGCTTCCTCGCGCGCGCCGGCGACCTGCTGGCGGTACTCCTCGAGCTCGCGCTCGGCCGTTCGGCGCGTCTGCTCCGCCTGTTCGAGCTCACGCTGGATACGCTGACGGCGCTCCTCGAGCAGCGCGTTGATCCGCGGGAGCACCCATTTCCACATGAAGAGGAACAGGATGGCGAACGCGATCGCGCCGACGATCAGCTCCTCGGCATGCGGATAGAGGTCCGCGGCGTCGTTGGTCTCCTCCTCGGCATGCTCTTCGGCCTGGAGGAGGATCGATCCGATGAGGGCGAGCATGCTCGATCCCCCCTCAGATGATGAACGAGAACGCGATGCCGAACAGCGCGAGCGCCTCGATCAGTCCGATGCCGATGAACATCGTCGCGCGTATCTGACCGGCGAGTTCCGGCTGTCGCGCGATTGCCTCGACCGACTTACCGATCAGGATCCCGAGACCGATACCCGGACCGATCGCCGCAAGGCCGATCACCAAACCTCGCCCGACGGTCTCGATCGCCTCGAGATCACCGGTCACCTGCGCGAGCAGACCCAACATCCGAGTGCCTCCTTGTCAGTGTTCCTCGGCCATCGCGCCGCCGATGTAGGAGGCGGTCAGGATGGAGAAGATGAATGCCTGAAGGACCGATACGAAGATCTCGAACCCGACCAGCACGATCGAGATCACGAACGCGAACGGCGCGAACACCACGAGGAATCCCCCCTGGAGCAGCGCGATCGTTCCCAGGAAGAACACCGCAAGCAGGAAGTGCCCGGCCATGAAGTTGGCCCAGAGACGAACGGACAGCGTGATCGGCCGGATCAGGATCGTCGTGATGAACTCGATCGGGACCAAAAGGACGAGCAGCGCCGCCGGTGCACCGGGAGGGAACAACACGAGCTTCATGTAGCCGACGAACCCGTGCCGGCTGATGCCGACCGCGTTGTACGTCACCCACGCGATCAAGGCCATGACGATCGGGAACGCGATGCGGCTGTTCGAGGAGAAGTTGAACCCCGGTAGGACCTCGAAGATGTTCCAGAAGAAGATGGCGAAGAACAGCGTCGCGAGCAACGGCATGAATCGGTCGCCCTCGGGACCGATCATCGGGATGGCGATGTTCTCGCGGACGAACTGGATCCCCATCTCGGTCAGGTTCTGAAGCTTGCCCGGAACGACCTGCGTTCGCCGCAGTCCGAAGAAGAAGAAGGCGAGATACAGAAGGAAACCGAGCAGGACCAGGAACGTGATGAAGTTCAGGCAGAACGACAGTCCGCCGATGTCGAGCGAGGGGCCCCAGCAACCCCATACGAAGTCCTTCGTGGTCGGCGGGTGGAACTGCGCGAGGATGCCGCTCAACGTTTGACCTCGGTCGACGCCGCCGGGAAGGTCCACAGATCTGCCTGGAGCCGACCTGACAGGACCCTCGCCTCGAAGGCGAGGAGTGCGACCGTCGCCGGGACCACCGCCGCCACGAACGCCACTGGCGAGAACCACGCCAATCGGTTGAGCAGTAACAGCGCGACGAAGATCGCCGCCAGGCGAACGGCGAATCCACCCAGTCCGACCGCGACGAGGGCGACCGGTGAAACGCTACCGGCCCAAGCCATCGAGAGCGCGTGGATGGTGAAGTTCGCCAGGATCACGGCGACGCCGATCGTCGCCGACAATGCGACGTCGGCGGAGACGAACGCGCCGGCAACGTAGGCGATGACGAACGCGGGGAGCGCCAACGGCAGGACCCGGCGGAGCAGCTCGCGCTCAGGCGCCGTCGTCATCACGCCGTTCCTTCCCGTATCGCAGGTACACCAGATAGATGCCGCCGACCGCGCCGAGCAGGAACCCGACGACGGTGAAGACGCGTTCGGTCCCGACCATCCAGTCGACCAGGTAGCCGATCAATCCCCACGCGAGGATTCCTCCGAGGAGCGTGCTGGTGATCGCCCACCCGATGCCCATGCCCGACCATGCGTCGCCTCGTTGCGGCCGGGCCATCGGCGTCGGGAGTATATCCGTGGGCTCATTCGCACGTCAAAGCCGAGGCGGAGCGTTTCCGCAGGTCAGAGGCGGTTTTTGCCCGGCGGGCTACGCCGCTTGTGAAAGTTTTCACGAGAAGGGACGACGGCGCGGGGCGGCCTCCGTCAGCCGCGGCGCCGCTGCGCCACGACGTTCGTGATCGCCGCGATGATCCCGGCGGCGAACAGGATCGTCGCCATCACGTTCACCTGGGGCGGGATCCCGATCCGCTGCGCTCCGTACACCCACAACGGGAACGTGGACTCCTGCCCGGCCACGAAGTTCGAAATGACGAAGTCGTCGAGGGACAGGACGAACGCGAGGAGGAAGCCGGCCATGATCGCCGGCGTGATCAGCGGGAGCGTGACCTTGAAGAACGCCGTCACCGGGCTCGCGAACAGGTCCTGGGCGGCGTCCTCCAGGTTGCGGTCCAGGCCCTGCACGCGGGCCCGAACGGTCACCGCGACGAACGCGATCGAGAAGCCGATGTGCGAGAGGAGGATCGATCCCAGCCCCAGGGGGAAGCCCGCGAGAACGAACATGGACAGAAGCGACGCGCCGAGGACGATCTCGGGCACCGCGATCGCCAGGAAGATGACGAAGTCGACGCCACGCGTGCCCCGGAAGCGGTACCGCCCCAGCGCCAGGCCGAACAGCGCGCCGAACACCGTTGAGATCGCCGCCGAGGGGAAGGCGATCTTGAGCGAGTTGCGGAATGCGCCCGGAAGGCCGGGGATGTTCCAGACGTTCTTCCACCAATCAAACGTGAAACCCCAGAACCTCGCCGACTGCCGGTCGATCTGACCGGGGAGGTCATTGAAGCTGTACAGGATCATCATCACGATCGGGCTCGACAGGTACACGATCATCACGATCGTGTACACCGGAAGCAGGAACCTGGTCCAGCGCTTGTTCGGCCGGTGCAACGGCGCGGGCGCCTGGCGCTCGACGGGACGCGTCGCGGCGGCTACGGCACTCATGCCTGGGCTCCTGCGGCTCGCTCGACATCCTCCGTCCCGAGGATCCGCGCGTACAGGCTCGCGAGCACGAGCATCACGACCATGAGGATCACGGACAGGGCGGCCGCCTCCGGGTAGTCGAGCTCGGTCAGAAACTTCTGCTGGATGATGTTGCCGATCATCGTCGTGCCGGGCCCACCCAGGAGGTCCGCATTGACGTAGTCGCCGGTGGCCGGTACGAACGTGAGCAGGAATCCGGCGAAGACGCCGGGGATCGACAGCGGCCAGACGACGCGACGAAACGCCTGCCAGCGGCTCGCGTACAGGTCCTTCGCCGCCTCGACCAAGCGCTTGTCGATCCGTTCGAGCGCGACGTAGAGGGGCAACGCGGTGAACGGCAGGAAGTTGTAAGTGATGCCGGCGATGACGGCGAACGGCGTCGCCAGAACGCGGAATCCGTCCGGGAGGAGCCCGACGTCCTTGATCGGACCGAAGAGCGGCCCGCTGTCCGCGAGGATGAACTTCCACTGGATCGTCCGGATGATGAACGATACGAAGAATGGAGCGAGGATCAGCAGCAGGATCGACGTCTTCCACTTGCCGGCGTAGAACGCGATCCAGTACGTCAGTGGGTACGCGAGCAGGAGCGCGACGACGGTCACGATCGCCGAGTACTGGATGGACCTGAGGAACTGCCGCTGGTACTGCCCGAGCACCTCGGTGTAGTTACCGAACTCCCACGTGAAGGTGAACCCGCCCGCGAGCAGCCCGCCGCTCTGCAGGGACGTGTAGATCATCAGCACCAGCGGGAGCAGGAAAAACACCGTGAGGAACAGCCCGGCGGGGGACAAGAGGTAGTACGGGACCAGACGGCGTCGAGAGCCGAGCGTCCGCTTCCTCGACTCCTCTGCGCGCTCCGGCGTGTCGACGCCGCGCCTCGTCACGCCGGAGCGCCCCGCGTCAGCCCTGCGAGATCGGGAGGAAGATCGCGTCCCACTCCTCGGTCTCCTCCTGCGTCCGCAGGTCGCGTCCGAACGATGTCCTCGAGATGAACTCGTCGTTCGGGTATAGGAACGGACTCCGCGCGGTCTGGTACAGCTTGTTCGCGTACCCCTTGAAGCCCTGCTCCTCGGCCTGCGCCGCGTCCGCCTCGATCAGCTCTTGCGTCTGAGGGACCGGAGACATGTACAGGACCCACTCGGTCACCATCGTCGCGATCTCGGGGTCGTAGTAGAAGTCCATGACCTCCATCGCGCCGACGGGGTTCTGAGAGCCGGCCGGGATCATCATGTTGTCGATCCACAGCAGCGCACCGTCTTCGGGGAAGACGAACTCCATGTCGTACTGGAGCCACACCTCCGAGTACAGCACGTCGCCGGACCACGCCATCGTCGCCGACAAGTTCTCGTTCTGCAGCTCGGGCAGGTATTCGTTTCCGTAGTACGCACGCACGGTGCCCGACTCCTGTTGCATACGCAGCCAGTTCGCGGCGTCGCGCCACTCCTCGGGCCCTGACGTCGTGGGATCGATCCCCAGGTTGATCATCACCCAGTCGGGCATGTCGCCCTCAAGCATGCCGACGCTGTTCGTTCCGACCTTGTTCGGGTTCGCCAGGTCGTCCATCGTCGTGACCTCGCCGTTCACGAGCTTGCGGTTCACGCCGATGCCCGTGATGCCGGACTGCCACGCCATGCCGTGCGTGTTGCCGGGGTCGTAGAAGGGATCCTTCGCCCAGCTCGCCGCGTTCGCGTCGAAGTTCGGGCGGCGATCGGGATCGAGCGGGTACACCCAGTCGTTCGCGACGAGCGTCGTGAAGTAGCGCCCGTTTGTCATGACGATGATGTCCCAGCCGGGATCGTCGCCCGCCGCAAGGAGCGGCTGGAGCCGCCCGAAGAACTCCGCGTTGTCGTTGATGACGTCCTCGTAGTTGACCTGGATGCCGGTCTCCTGTGCGAACCTCCGGAGCGTCGGATGGAACACCTCGCCCTCGTTGTTCTTGGACTGATCCAGGTAGAAGGGCCAGTTCG
>CALGFI010000165.1 GCA_937881155.1 uncultured bacterium
CCACAGGCGGTCGGCGACACTCGCGACGAGCTCGAGCTTGCGCCACTGGACGTCCTCGTCGATCTCGTTGCCGACCATCACGCTGGCGAACCCGCACTGCGGGCTGATCGCGAGGCGGTCGATATCGCCGCCGACGAACGCAGCAGCCGCCTCCATCCGCCCGACGAGATCGTCCTCGTCCTCGAGCGTCGGTGTCTTCGTCGAGACGATGCCCATCACCATGATCGATCCGTCGCGCAGGTACCGGACCGGCTCGAAGCCGCCGTCGCGGCCGAGGTCGTCCCATTCGACGAGGAACGCGTCGTACGGGAGCGTCCCGAACACGCGATCCGCGACGGGCTCGAGCGAGCCCTCGCATATCCACGACGAGCGGTAGTTGCCACGACAGATGTGCAAGGCGGTCGTGACGTCGTTCGGGATGTCCTCGAGGATCGCCGTATCGGCTGCGACGGAGGCATCGACGAGGGTATCGACGTCATGGCCGTGCTCCTCGAACCGAGCCACCCACGCCGGGTCGACCAGGTATGGATACAACGGGAAATCGAACTGGATATACCTGGCCCCCGACGAGATCGCGTCCTCGACGAGCGCGCGTTCGATCTCGACAGCGTGAGCAACGAACTCCTCGAGCGACTCGTACCCCGACGTGATCCCGGGCTTGTACGAGAACGGATGGCCGAAGATCGACGGCGCGGGGAACGTGACCTTGAACGGGTGTCCGTCCGTCGCGGCCGTCATGAAGGCCGCCTCGCGCGCGCCCGGTGAATCCACATGCTTCAGCCGGTCGACAATCTCGTGCACCGACAGCGGCACGTCGTCCCCCTGCGCGTTTCGGAAGTGCACGATGTTGTCCGTTCGGAAACCTTCGACGGCGTCGTAGAACGAGTTCAGGAACATCCAGCGACGGAACTCACCGTCCGTGACGACATCCAGGCCGAGATCGATCTGCCGGCGCACTGCGTGGCGGATCGCCTTATCCTCGAGCTCCTGAAGCGCGGTCCGGTCCTTCGCGCGCTCGTCGGGCAAGATCGCCGAATGACCGGGCTCGTAGAACGACTCGATCGCGAGTCGGAGCGCCCGGGGACGCAGCAGCGACCCGACGACCTCTGCTCGAGCGGGCGCCCGCGGCTGCCGAGTCATGGCCGGATCAAAGAGGGTCCCACCGTACCCACGTCGAGTTCGGTGCACGGAACTCCCAGCCGCTGATCGTCGGCGGACGTTCGGGATCCAGCCTGAGGTTCGGCAGACGGTCGAGCAGGATGTCGAGTGACACGCGCGCGAGGTGCCGGCCGAACCAGGCGCCGAGGCAGAAGTGGTTCCCGACCCCGAACGCCACGTGCGCTCCCTCTCGCCGATGGACGTCGAACCGGTCCGGCTCGAAGAACCGATTCGGATCGCGGTTCGCGCTCGATAGAACGGCGGCGATCAGCGCGCCCTCCTCGAGCTTGGTGCCGGCAACCTCGACCGCCTCCGTCGTCTGACGGGTCGACGTGCCGACCGGTCCGGCCCAACGCAACGTCTCCTCGACCGCCGGCTTGATCAGCGAACGATCGCTGCGAACCTCCGCAAGCTGTTCCGAGTGCGCGCCGAGCGCCCAGACGACGAGCGCGATCAGGTCGCGCGGTTCTTGCAGGCCGCCGGAGAGCATCAGCTTCGTGTTCGCGACGATCTCGGCGCGTGACATCGCGTCCTCGCCAGAGCGATGGAGCATCCACGAGAGCACTGAGCCGTCCGGCTCGCGTTCGAGGCGGTCCAGCACGCGCTCGATCGCCTCCCCCATCGCCGCACTCGCCTCGTCGGCCGGCGCCTGCTTCGCGGGATCTGCTTCGAAGTTCGCCAGCCCCGGCATGAGCCCCTCGTTCCACCGGAGCAGGTCTTCCCACGGGATCTCGTCGAGCCCGAGCATGAACCGGAGCGACCTGACGCTCATCGGGTCGGCGAACTCACGGAACAGGTCGCATCCGCCCCTGTCGACGAACCCGTCGATGAGCTCGTGGGCGAGCTTGGGGATCATCCCCTGCGTC
Organism: uncultured bacterium; assembly: GCA_937881155.1. Lineage (GTDB taxonomy): Bacteria > Actinomycetota > UBA4738 > UBA4738 > HRBIN12 > CALGFI01. The sequence continues at coordinate 2,025 of CALGFI010000165.1, forward strand.
CGCTCTTCGACGTCCCGGGGGCGGAACGGCGGCTCGACGATGCGCCTGATCCGCTCCTGGCCGGGCCCTTCGGATCCGAGCATGTTCACGCCCATCGTTCGGTTCAGGGTCGAGGGATCGGTGGCGGCCGTAAAGATCTCCGGCGAGAGGTCGAGCCCATCGTTCGGTTCAGCGTCGAGGGATCGGTGGCGGCGGTGAAGATCTCCGGCGACAGGTCGACTGTGCGCACGTCCTCATACCGCGTCACGAGCCACAGCTGCACGGCAGGGACCCAGCTCACCGGCTCCTGATCCCGGAGGAGGGCGTAGATCGGATAGGGATCTCGTTCGAGCTCCTCCAGCGTGATCTGGTCGCCGATCGTCATCCGTGCTTGCCCGCGTCCCATCCACGCCGTCCGATGGTTCGGTTCGCGAACGCGGCCGGCACGTCCTCGAGATCGGTGGCCATCGAGTCGTTCCACCGGTTCAGGAATCCGAACAATCCGACCACCGCGAGGATCTCGACGATCTCGCCGTCGTCCCAGTGGCGTCTGAGCTCGGCGAAGTGCTCTGGCGTGACGGCGTTCGGCACCACGCTGGCGTCCCGAGCGAACCGGAGTGCGACACGTTCCGCGTCCGAGTACAGCGGCGACCGTTCGAAGTCCCAGATCTCCGCGATCTTGCGCTCGTCCACCCCGCGCATCTTCGCGTCCACGGTCTCGTGCGCCTGGCAGTAGCGGCAGCCCGCCGCGGTGCTGGCGACGATCGCCACGAGCGGCTTCAGGCCCACGGGAACCGTGCCGCTTCGCCAGATCTGTGTGATCAGCTCGCTGAACGCCCTCAGGATCTCCGGGCGTCGGGCCATGGTGAACAGGCTGTTCGGCACGAACGACATCGTGTCGTCGTACAACTGCCACAGATCCTCGAGCTCGGGATGATCCTCACGCCGGAGCGGCTCCATGTTTGCCATCGACGCATCCTCGAACGCGGTCTCGCGGTGCCGTCGGGTATCGTCCGCCGAGCGTAGCGAAGGCGGTGCGATGCGGCTCGACGGCAAGGTCGCGATCATCAGCGGGGGCGGAACGGG
>CALGFI010000166.1 GCA_937881155.1 uncultured bacterium
AGCGCGACCATCGCCGTCGTCGTCGTCTTGCCGTGCGTGCCCGTGACGGCGATCGTGCGCAGCTGTGCGGCCGCGGCGGCGAGCGCCTGCGCGCGCATCCAAACCGGGATGCCGCGCCGTCTCGCCTCGGCGAGCTCCACGTTGTCCTCCCGGATCGCGCTCGAGATCACGACCGCGTCCGGTTCGCGAACGGCATCCGCCGCGTGTCCAACGGACACCTCCGCGCCGGCGTCGCGAAGCTCGGCCAGGCCCTTCGAGTCCTTCAGGTCGGTGCCCGTGATCCCGATCCCGCGTGCCATGAGGAGCCGCGCGAGGTTCCGCATCCCGGCGCCGCCGACGCCGATCATGTGGATGCGTCTGACGCCGTCGAGGCTCGGCACGCCGAGCGTGGGGATCGTTCCTGGGCGCGGCGTGTAGGTCATGACTCGTCGGCGACGGCGACGACCACGCGCGCGAGCTCATCGGCGGCGTGGGGACGCGACCACGTCCGGGCGCGGTCTCCCATCACGCGCAACGCGGCGACGTCGCCGAGCATCTCGTCGATGCGCCCGGCGAGCGTCTCCCCGGTTAGGTCGTCGTCGGAGAGCGCGGTGGCTCCTCCGGCTCGCACGAGCGCGCGCGCGTTCGCCTCCTGGTGACGGCCCGTCGCGTGCGGGTACGGGATCAGCAACGACGGGACGCCGCAGACGGAGACCTCGGCGACCGTCGACGCGCCTGCCCGCGCGACGAGGAGATCCGCGATGGCATAGGCGAGATCCATGCGCTCGACGAACGGAAGCACGCGCACCGTGAGCCGAGACGATCGCAACGCGGCATCGATCGTGGCGGCGTGCGCGGGGCCGGTGATGAGCACGAGCTGAGCTTGCGACCTGATCCGCTCGACCGCGTCCACGACGGCTCGGTTCAGGCGCAGCGCGCCCTGACTTCCGCCGACCACGACGACGGTGGCGCGCTCCGGGTCCAGGTCGAACTCCGATGCCGCTTCCTTCGCCAGGCGATCGCGTTCGGCGTGGACGACGAGGACTTCTTCGCGGACCGGGTTGCCCGTGACGACCTTCGTGGTTCGTCGCGGCAACATGCGCGCGGCCTCGGCGAACGAGAGCGCGACCGTTCTCGCGGGGCGAGCGAGCGTGCGGTTCGCCAGGCCGGGCACGGCGTTCTGCTCGTGCAGAACGAGCGGCCTTCGCGCGCGGATCGCCGCGAGCGCGACCGGAACGCTCACGTACCCGCCCATGCCCACGACGACGTCGCGTTCCTGAACGAGCGGCCGGCACCTGCGGATCGAACGGATCGCGACGAGGGGCGCCATCGCCGCGCGGAGCGACACCTCGCGGACGAACGGGCTCGCCTCGATCTCCTCGAGCGCGAACCCGGCGGCGGGGACGAGTCGGGATTCCTGCCCTGCTGCCGTACCGGCGAATCCGACGTCGTGCCCGTCCGCGGCGAGCCGCCGCGCGAGCGCAAGCGCCGGGAACACGTGGCCTGCGGTCCCGCCTCCCGCGATCAGAACCTTCACGTCCGCCTCGCAGTCGTGGTTCGTCCGACTGCGTGCCGGCGAGATGTCTTCGACACGTTGATCAGGATTCCCACCGCGGCCAGGGAGACGACGAGCGACGAACCACCGTAGGAGACGAACGGAAGTGGCACGCCCGTGATCGGCAAGAGGCCCGTAACCGCGCCGAGGTTGATCAGGGCCTGGAGCCCGAGCCACGAGACGATGCCGGCCGCGAGGAGCCGCCCGAACGCATCCGGCGCTCTGGTCGCGATCCGGATCCCGGCGAACAGCAAGGCGCCGAACGCCACCACCACGACGAGCTCACCGACGAGCCCCACCTCTTCGCCGAGGATCGAGAAGATGAAATCGGTGTGTGCGTTCGGGACGTACTGCCACTTCTGCCGCGACGCGCCGAGGCCGACACCCGTCAGCCCACCCGACCCGAGCGCGATCAGCGACTGGGCGAGCTGGTAGCCCGTGTTCCCCGCGTCCTTCCAGGGGTCGAGGAACGCGAGGAAGCGGATGCGGCGGTAGTCGGCGCTCATGATCAGCCCCATCCCCACCGCCACGCCGATCAGCGCGGCGAACGCGAGGTACCGAAGCCTCACCCCGGCCACGAACACCAGAAGGAACGCCGCACCGGCGAGGATGACCGTCGTTCCGAGGTCGGGCTGGAGCATCACGAGCGTGAAGCACGCGAGACACGCCGGCAGCAGCGGGATCGCGACGTGCCCGGGATCGTCCAGCCGGTCCCACTTCCACGTGAGAACCGCGGCCGTGAACACCACGACGGCGAGCTTCGCGAACTCCGACGGTTGAGCGGTCACCGGCCCGATCAGGAACCATCGCGACGAGCCGTACGCCTCTACCCCGAACGCGGGATGGAGCACGAACGCCAGCCCGACCAGAGTGACCACGAACATGGGGACCGCGAGCCGGCGCCACGCGTGGTAGCGAATCCGCGAGGCGAGGACGAGGGCGGCCACGCCCACGACGGCGTAGGCGGCCTGACGCTGGAAGTATCGGAAGCTGTCGCCGTACTCCGCGAATGCGGACACCGAGCTCGCAGAGAGCACCATGATCAGACCTGTGGCGACGAGGAACGCCGCGGAGCCGAGGAGCAGTGCCGCGTCGCGTCGCGACGCGACGCTGCTCGCCACCGCCTCGCGCGCCGGCTCGACGAGCCGAAGGCGACCGCGGGACCGATCGGCCGGATGCGCGATCTGACGCGAGCTCACGCCGAGGCCGTTCGTTCGAGCTCGCGAGCGGCCCGTGTGAATCGCTCGCCGCGCTCCTCGTAGTCCCGGAACATGTCCCAGCTCGCACAGCCCGGCGCGAGGAGCACCGTGCCGCCGTCCGGCGCGATCTCGAACGCGGTACGCGCGGCCTCGTCGACCGACCCGGCCTTCCGCGTGGGAACGCGTCCGTCGAAGATCGAGACGATGTCGTCGGCCGAGGCGCCGATGGCCACGACGCCGGCGAGCCGCTCCGCGACCTGGCCGATCGGGCTCAGGTCCACGCCCTTGGCATCACCGCCCGCGATCAACACGACCCCGGTCCGGTCGTCCACCGCGGCGAGCGTCGCGTGCGGGTT
>CALGFI010000167.1 GCA_937881155.1 uncultured bacterium
CCGCGATTCTGGATGGCGTACGAGCTCGCGTCGTGGGAGCACATCCACCGTCTTCGCGTGAAGGTCGGCGTGCCCGAGGGCGATGCCCGCGTGCCCTCGGTCGCGCCGATGTTCCCGACCGCCGATTGGCACGAGCGCGAGACGTACGACATGTTCGGGATCACGTTCGACGGCCATCCGGACCTTCGCCGGATCCTCATGCCGGACGATTGGGTGGGCCATCCGCTCCGCAAGACCGAGGAGCTGGGGGGCGTCGACACCGCCTTCCGCGGCGCGTTCATGCCGCCCGTCGACCGGAGGGTGACGTGAGCGTCGATCCGCTCGAGAGCGGTGATGTCCGCCAGGAGACGATGGTCATCAACTTGGGGCCGCAGCACCCGTCGACGCACGGCGTGTTGCGACTCCTGCTCGAGCTGGACGGCGAAACGGTCGTCTCGTGCCAGCCGATCGTCGGATACCTGCACACGGGCATCGAGAAGAACACCGAGTACCGAACGTGGCAGCAGGGCGTCACGTACGTCACGCGGGCCGACTACCTGTCGCCGTTCCACAACGAGACGGCGTACTGCCTCGCCGCGGAGCGGCTGCTCGGGATCGAGGCCCCCCCTCGCGCGCAGACGCTCCGGGTGCTGTTCATGGAGTTGAACCGGATCGCGTCGCATCTCGTGTGGATCGCGACTGCGGGGATGGAGCTCGGAGCGATCAGCCTGATGCTGTACGGGTTCCGCGAACGCGAAACGATCCTCGAGGTGTTCGAGGCAGCAACCGGTCTTCGCATGAACCATGCGTACGTGCGCATCGGCGGCGTCCTGATGGACCTTCCCGATGGTGCCGGGGAGAAGATCGAGGAGCTCTTGGAGGTGCTCCCCGGTCGCATCCACGAGTACGAGAACCTCCTCGCGCGCAACCCCATCTGGCTCGAACGCAACGTCGACGTCGGCCCGCTGTCGCCGAAGGACGCGCTCGCCCTCGGGGTGACGGGACCGATCCTTCGCGCGAGCGGCGTTTCACGGGACGTCCGTCGTGACGAGCCGTACTGCGGCTACGAGACGTACGAGTTCGACGTGCCCGTCCGCGACGCAGGCGACTGCTACGCGCGCTTCGAGGTGCGGATCGAGGAGATGAAGCAGTCGCTCAGGATCGTCGAGCAGGCGATCGAGCGTCTGCGCGATCCCGGTCCGGTGATGATCGAGGACCCCAAGGTGCGGTGGCCGGCGCAGCTCGAGGTGGGGCCGGACGGCATCGGCAACTCGGAGCGATACGTCAAGCACATCATGGAGGAGTCGATGGAGGCCCTCATCCATCACTTCAAGATGGTCACCGATGGCATCTCGGTCCCTGCCGGCGAGGTGTACGTCCCAGTGGAGTCCCCGCGCGGCGAGCTCGGCTACTACGTGGTCTCCGACGGCGGGAACCACCCGTACCGGGTCAAGATCCGCGACCCGTCCTTCGTCAACCTCCAGGCGGTTCCGCGGATGGTCGATGGCGGGCTGGTCGCCGACACGATCGCGGTGATCTCGAGCGTCGATCCGGTGATGGGCGGGGTCGATCGTTGACGCCCGGAGTCGACCGCTGATGGCGGTTCTCGGCGCCGAGGATCGCGCGCGCGCGGCAGAGATCATGGCGCGGTACCCGAAAGGCCGCGAACGCGCCGCGATCATCCCGTTGCTGTATCTGGTGCAGTCCGTCGAGGGACATGTGACCCGCGACGGACTGCGTGACGTCGCCGAGCTGCTGGGCACGACGACGGCGGAGGTCGAGGCCGTCGCGAGCTTCTACACGATGTTCCGTCTCCGGCCGACGGGAACGCACCTCGTGAACGTCTGCACGAACCTTTCGTGCGCGCTGGTCGGGGCGTGGGACGTGTTCGAAGCGGCGCACGATGCCACCGGAGCTCCCCACGGCGGCGACGTGTCGGACGACGGGATGTTCACCGTCCACGAGGAGGAGTGCCTCGCCGCATGCGACGCGGCGCCCGTCGTGCAGGTCGACTTCGTGAACCACGACAAGGTCTCACCGGAACGCATGCGCGAGATCGTCGAGCGTCTTCGGAACGGGGAAGTGCCGGAGCCGGCGCGTGGCATCGCCCCCACGGACTTCAAGCACGCCTCCCGGATCCTCGCGGGGTTGGAGGAGTAGTGGGCGAGAAACCGCGCAACGACCGACCGGGGGGACGGGGGGGCCTACAAGCGAGCCCTGGAGCGGCACCGCGCCGGGACTCATCGGCGAGCGACGGCCCCCCGTCAAACAAGATCATCACCGCGAATTGGGGGAACGACGAGGTCTTCTCCCTCGACGGGTACCGCGCGGACGGCGGATACGAGGCGCTCCGCACGGCGCTCGACATGACGTCAGCGGACCTGATCGACGTCGTGAAGGCGTCTGGACTCCGAGGGCGAGGCGGCGCCGGGTTTCCCACGGGAGTGAAGTGGTCGTTCGTCCCACAGGGCACCGGCAAGCCGACGTACGCCGTGGCGAACTTCGACGAGTCCGAGCCGGGCACGTTCAGCAACCGCGAGCTGATCGAGCGGGAGCCGCATCAGTTCCTCGAGGGCCTGGCCATCGCCACGTACGCGATCGGCAGCCACGACGCGTACGTCTACTGCCGGGGTGAGTTCCTGTGGCCCGACATGGTCCTCCGGCAAGCGATCGCCGAGGCGTACGAGGCCGGCATCTTCGGCGAATCGGTTCTCGGTACCGGCTACGAGATCAACGTCATCCAGCACCGCGGTGCCGGAGCCTACATCTGCGGCGAGGAGACGGCGCTCCTGTCATCGCTCGAGGGCTACCGCGGACAGCCGCGACTCCGTCCTCCGTTCCCGGCCGTCGAAGGTCTGTTCGGCTGCCCGACGCTGATCAACAACGTCGAGACGCTCTGCAACGTGCCGCACATCGTGCGGAACGGCGGCGAGTGGTTCGCCAAGATCGGTCCCGAGAAGTCGCCGGGGACGAAGATCTTCAGCGTCTCCGGCAAGGTCGAGCGTCCGGGCAACTACGAGCTGCCCATGGGATCGGCGCTCCGAACGCTGCTCGAGGAGCACGCCGGTGGCGTGAGGGACGGGAAGCGCCTGAAGGCGTGGACGCCCGGCGGTTCGTCCACGCCGATGCTCACCGAGGAGCACCTGGACGTACACCTCGACTTCGAATCGATCGCCGCGGCCGGATCGCTGCTCGGCACGGGGGCGATCATCGTGATGGACGAGAGCGACTGCATCGTCGAGGCGACGCGACGTCTCATCGCGTTCTACGCCCACGAGTCGTGCGGCAAGTGCACGCCGTGCCGGGAGGGCACGTGGTGGGGTGCCCGCGTTCTCGAACGGATCGAGGCAGGGTACGGCAGGCCGGAAGACCTGCCGCTCCTGGAGGACTTGGGGCAGAACATGCTGTTCCGCGCGTTCTGCGCGCTCGCGGACGGCGCGGTCAGCCCGATCCAGTCCAGCCTGAAGCACTTCCGCGACGAGTACGAGGCGCACATCGCCGAGCGGCGCTGCCCCTTCACCGGCCGCGGCCCCGGTGTGGTGAACGAGACGGCCGAGGCGCGAGCCGGCGACCGCGGGCTGACCGAGGTCCTCGGATGAGCAGCCCGGCGCCGGAGTTGGTGGCACTCACCGTCGACGGCAAGGAGGTCACCGTTCCCAAGGGCACGCTCGTGATCCGGGCGGCCGAGCAGCTGGGCATCGAGATCCCGCGATTCTGCGATCACCCGTTCCTCGATCCGATCGGTGCCTGCCGTCAGTGCTACGTCGAGATCGAGGGGCAGCGGAAGCTCTTCACGTCGTGCACGACTGACGTAGCGCCGGGCATGGTGGTGAAGACTCAGAACGCCTCGGCCGTCGCGAAGGAAGCGCAGGTCGCGAACCTCGAGTTCCTCCTTCTGAACCATCCGCTCGACTGCCCCGTCTGCGACCGCGGCGGCGAATGCCCCCTGCAGGATCAGGCGCTCGCGTTCGGCCCCGGCGAGAGCCGGTACACCGAGCCGAAGCGCGTGTACGCGAAGCCCCTGCCGCTGTCGCCGCTCGTCGCGCTCGACCGCGAACGATGCGTGCTGTGCGCGCGCTGCACGCGATTCTGCGACGAGATCAGCGGCGACCGGTTCATCGAGCTGTTCGCGCGCTCGGCGGGCGAACGCGTCTCGATCGCCGCGGGTGAGGACTTCCGCTCACCGTTCAGCGGTAACACGGTTCAGATCTGCCCCGTCGGCGCACTGACGTCGACCCCGTATCGATTCGCCGCTCGTCCGTTCGATCTGTCGAGCGCCGACTCCGTATGCGGGCACTGCTCGTCCGGGTGCAACGTGAAGGTCGACATGCGCCGCGGCGAGATCGTGCGGGTGCTCGCGCGCGACAACGTCGAGGTGAACGACGCCTGGATCTGCGACAAGGGCCGGTACGCCTTCCGCCATGCGGACCTCGACACGAGAGTCACGACACCGTTGATCCGCGACCGCGGCCTGGAGCCGGCATCGTTCGACGAGGTGTTCGGCGAGATCGCGCGGTGGTCGAAGGGCGCGCGCGTCGCCTTCATCACCGGTGGCAGGCTCGCCGACGAGGACGCGTATGCATTCTCGAAGCTCGCGCGCATGGTGTTCGCGACGAACGATCTGGATCACCGGCGCTCGTTCAACGGAGGGCGTGCGGAGGAGGTCGCCGCCGGGGTCCCGCTGTGGACGACGTACGAGGACGTTGAGCGCGCGCCGGCCATCCTCGTCGCGGGTGTGGACACGGAGCAGGAGGTGCCGATCCTTCATCTTCGGATCCGCAAGGCCGTTCGTCGCGGCGCGCGCGTGTTCGTGATCCATCCGCGGATGACGCGACTGGCCGACGTCGCCGAGCACGAGCTCGCCCGGCCGGAGCACCAGACGTACGTGCTCGAGCAGATCCACGACGCGGCCGAGGGCGAGGAGTCGTTCGCCGGTCGCGTGGCATCGGCACTTCGAGCGGCGGGCCGGGACGCCGTGGTGATCGCCGGCGAGCGCCTGACGGAGCACCCACTCGCGGCGGACGTCGCGCTCTCGGTGGCGAACCGCTTCGGCTCGAGGTTCGCGTTCGTCACTCGGCGCGCGAACGACCGCGGCGCGCTCCGTGCCGGCGTCCATCCGGCGCTCCTTCCCGGAGGACGCCGAATGAGCGTCGACGACGAACGCGCCGAGGTCGAAGCCGTGTGGGGCCAGCTTCCCTCGGCCGCGGCCGGCCGCTCGACCAGGCAGATCCTCGAGGCCGCGGCGAGTCGCGAGATCGACCTGCTGTTCCTGATCGGTGTCGATCCGCTCCGCGACCTCCCGAACGACGCGCTGACCACGCGCGCGCTCCGGAACGCCCGGTACAAGGTCGTTCAGGG
>CALGFI010000168.1 GCA_937881155.1 uncultured bacterium
CGTCGTCGGCCGCGCGGAGCTCGAGGCGGAGCTCGGCGCTCTGCCGCACCGAACGTTGCTCGTCTCGAGTGACGGAGAGCACACGTTATGCTTGGTCGTGCTCGATCCGAACGATCTGCGTGCGTTCGGCAACGGCGTCCGTCGGCTTGCCGAACGCGGGATCGTCTCGAGGGTCGAGGCCGAGCCCCACCTGTAGGCCGCGGCCTCGTCGAGAAGGAGCGTCGTCGTGACCGTCATCCCGATCCGTACGCTGGGCGACCCCGTCCTGCGCCAGCCCGCGCGTGAGGTGACCGACTTCGACGACGCGCTCCGCCGACTGGCGGACGACCTGTTCGAGACGATGTACGACGCTCCCGGCGTCGGTCTTGCCGCGAACCAGGTCGGGCTACAGATCGCGTGCTTCGTCTACGACGACCACGAGGAGCACAAGGGATTCGTCGCGAACCCCGTGCTTTCCGAGCTCGACGGTGAGCAGCTCGAGGACGAGGGGTGTCTGTCGATCCCGGGGCCGTATCACCCCACGGCGCGAGCGCTGCGGGTCCGGCTCCGGGGACGTGACCTCGAAGGCAACGAACGAGACATCCGCGCCGAGGGCTTGCTCGCACGGATCTTCCAGCACGAGACGGACCACCTGCTCGGGGGCCTGTACATCGATCGCCTGGACGACGAGGGTCGGCGCGACGTGATGCGGCAGCTGCGCGAGCTGGAGCTCGAACGCGCGAGCGGCGGCGGAACGAGCCGCACCGTCGGCCATCGGGAGCGCGCGCTCGAGTAGCGCATCGCCGTGCAGGCATCCGCGCGCGTCGCGTTCCTCGGCAACGACGCCTGGTCGGTTCCGTCACTGGAGGCACTGGCCGCGTCGCATCATGAGATCGCGCTCGTCGTCACCGCCGCGGCGAAACCGGCCGGCCGCGGCTCGCGGCCGAGACCAACCGCGGTCGCGACGGCGGCCCGCGACCTCGACCTCCCCCTGGCCGAGGTCGAGACCGCGAGGTCGGGAACCGGATTCGAACGCCTGGTGTCGGCCACGCCCGATGTCCTGGTCGTTGTGGCCTACGGGGAGATTCTGCCCGGCCCCGTCCTGAACGTCGCCGCGATCGCTCCGGTGAACTTGCACTTCTCGTTGCTGCCCGAGCTTCGTGGAGCGACCCCGGTGCAACACGCCCTGCTGCTCGGTCTGGAGCGAACCGGTGTGACGACGATGGTCATGGACGAGGGGCTCGACACGGGACCGGTCCTTCTCCAGCGTGAGGAGCGCATCGTGCCCTCGGACGACGCCGGAACGCTCGGCGCTCGGCTCGCCGTGGCCGGCGCGGGCGTTCTGGTCGAGACGATCGACGCCCTCGTGACGAACTCGATCACGCCCACGCCGCAGGACGACTCGAAGGCGACGTACGCGCCGAAGCTCCGAGCCGACGATCGCGTCCTCGTCTGGACGGACGCGGCGACCGAACTCGTGGATCGATGCCGCGCGCTGTCGCCGGAGCCCGCCGCGACGACGACGTTCCGCGACAGGACGCTCAAGGTGTATCGAGGAGACGCCGTTCACCAGACCGGCGCGCCGGGGGCGATCGTCGCCGTGACGCCGGAGGGACCGGTCGTCGCAACGGGAACGGGTGGGTTCCGTCTGCTTGACGTCGCGCCGGAGGGCCGGAAGCGCATCGGCGGTTCCGACTTCGTCAACGGGTTCCGTCCTCGGGTGGGCGAGCGGCTCGGATGACCGGACGGCGAGGGCGCGGCGCGCGACGCCCGACGCGCGGATCGAACGCCTCACGCGCGAAGCCGCCGGTTGCCGCGGCGCGCGCCGCCATACAGCACTCGCGGACCGCGCGATCCGTCGCGCTCGACGTCATCACGCGCGTGATCGAGGAGGGGGCGTATTCGAACCTCGCGCTCGCACGGACGATCGAGCGAGCGGGGCTCGACCGGCGAGACGCGACGCTCGCGTCGGAGCTCGCGTACGGGACGATCCGGCGGAAGATCTCACTCGACTACGCGCTCGGCCCGTTCCTCGATCGTCCCATCGAGACGGCGCCGAAGCCCGCCCGCTCGCTGGTGCGGCTCGGCGCGTATCAACTGCTGTTCACGCGCATCCCCACACACGCTGCTGTGTCGTCGATGGTAGAGCTCGCGGACGCGCGTCACCGAGGGTTCGTCAACGCCGTCCTCCGACGCCTGTCGAGCGATCGCGTGCGCTGGCCGAACGGCGACGACGACGCGTCGATCTCGGTCCGAACCGGCCTCGCCTCGTGGGCCGTTCGAGAGCTCCGGCGGCAGCTGGGCGACGAGACCGAGGCGGCCGCGACGGCGCTCGCCACGTCGGCGCGGACGACGATCCGGACGAACACGTGCCGAACGACGGCCGACGAGCTCGAACACATCCTCCGGAACGCCGGCATCGGCGTCGAGCACGGCACCGTTCATCCTGATTCCCTGGTGATCTCCTCGGGCGGGCCGTCGTCGCTCCCCGGATTCGAAGAGGGATCGTTCGCCGTCCAGGATCAGGCGTCGTCGTTCGTCGTTCGTGCGCTCGACCCGAAACCGGGAGAACGCGTCCTCGACGCGTGTGCCGGCCCGGGCGGCAAGGCCGCGCACGTCGCGTGCCTCGTGCAACCAAGTGGCGATCTCGTCGCCGCGGACGCCAACGTGTCGCGTGCACGTCTCGTCGCCTCGACGCTTCAACGCCTCCGCGTGGACGGGCGCGTTCTCGTCCAGGACGCGCGACGGCCGGCCCTCGCGGCGACGTTCGATGCCGTGCTCGTCGACGCGCCCTGTTCCGGACTTGGCTCGGCGAGACGCCGGCCCGAGCTCCTGTGGCGCCCTGAGAAGGACGAGCTGTCGTCGCTCGCACGACTGCAGGTGGCCATCGTGGCGGGCGTCGCCGACGTGGTTCGCAGAGGCGGCCGCCTCGTCTACAGCGTGTGCACCTTTCCCCGGGCCGAAACCGACGCGGCCTGCGACGCGATCCTCCGGCACCGGCCCGATCTCGAGCCGCTCGAGCTCCAGGGACCGAACGGCCCGGCGGCCCGGATCCGGTTGTGGCCGCATCGGCACGGCTGCGATGCGATGTTCGTCGCGGGGTTTCGTCGCCGAATGACGCCCCACTAGAATCCGCCCCGATGCGCACCGAGGCGACCCGGAGGAGGCACGAAGCCGGCGCAGACGTAAAGCACGCACCGGCGTGTGCCGACTCCATCTATGTCGCCCTCGCCGAGGTCGACGTCTACCCCCCGCGGAGCGACTGAGAGATGCCCGAGACCATCCTGGTCGTCGACGACGACCCAGACATTGCGCGGTTCGTCGAGGTCAACCTGCGGAGCGCGGGATACGACGTCTCGGTCGCGTCGGACGGGGAGCAGGCGCTCGAGAAGGCCGCCGCGCTCCGTCCGGACCTCGTCCTGCTCGACGTGATGATGCCGCGGATCGACGGGTTCGAGGTCGCCCAGCGTCTCCGACGGAACCCGCAGACCGCCAGCACCTCGATCATCATGCTCACGGCGAAGGCGCTCTCCACGGACAAGGTATTGGGACTGACCGCCGGCGCCGACGACTACATCATCAAGCCCTTCGACCCGATCGAGCTCCTCGCTCGGGTCAAGGGCACCCTCCGGCGTGCCAAGGAGATGCGGAACCTCTCACCCCTCACGGGACTCCCCGGCAACATCCGGATCCAGGAGGAGATCGAGCGCAACGTCCGCGACGACCGCCCGTTCGCGGTTGTGTACAGCGACCTCGACAACTTCAAGGCGTACAACGACGAGAAGGGGTTCGTTCGCGGCGACCGGTTGATCCAGGCCACGGCGCGGATCATCCAGGACGCGGTCGTCGAGTTCGCTGGGACCGATGGGTTCGTCGGCCACGTCGGGGGCGACGACTTCGTGGCCGTCGTGCCGCCTGAGAGCGCGGAGGACATCGCCAAGCGAATCGTCGAACGCTTCGACGGCGACATCCACGAGTTCTACGAGCGCGAAGACATCAAGCGCGGCTACATCGAGGTCGAGGACCGCAAGGGCGTGATGCAGAAGCTCCCGCTCGCGGGCATCTCGGTGGGGATCGCGACGACCGAGGTTCGCCGGTTCGAGCACTACGGCGAGGCGGTCGCGGTCGCCACCGAGATGAAGCAGTTCGCCAAGCGCGAGCCGCGCTCGTGGTACGCGATCGACCGCCGCAAGATCGACTAGAGGCGACGTGGGCGGGCTGCGACCCGCCCAACGCGGGCCTATACTTCCGACGAACAGCTCGTCTTCGGGGCGGGGTGCAAGTCCCCACCGGCGGTGAGAGTCCGCGACCTCCCGGGAGCCACTCGGGGGTTGATCCGGTGAGATTCCGGAACCGACCGTGAGAGTCGGGATGGGAGAGGACGGGTGTCGCCTTCGGCGCGTGATCGTCGCCGCGCGACTCCTTTCCTTGCGCATCCGCCTCGGGAATGGAGTGAACGTTGTCCGACGAGGCGTACATCGGACGAGCCTTGGCGCTCGCCGAACGGGGACGCGGTCTCGTGTCTCCCAACCCGATCGTCGGCGCCGCCGTCGTCTCCGCCTCGGGGGCCCTCGCCGGCGAGGGCTGGCACGAAGGCCCCGGAACCGCACACGCGGAGGTCGTCGCGCTCCGCGAAGCGGGAGAGGCCGCCCGCGGCTCGACGCTCTACACCTCGCTCGAGCCGTGTGTCCACACCGGTCGGACGCCACCGTGCGTCGAAGCGATCCTCGCCGCCGGTGTGGCGCGGGTCGTCTCGGCGATGCGCGATCCGAACCCGATCGTCGACGGCCGCGGATTTGCGGAGCTCGAACGGAACGGGGTCGAGGTTCGACACGGCGTCCTGGCAGATGAGGCGGCTCGGCAGAACGAAGCGTTCGTGAAGCACGTTCGAACCGGCCTCCCGTTCGTCACGTGGAAGATGGCCGCGTCGCTCGACGGCAAGGTGGCGGCGCGGGACGGCTCGTCCCGGTGGATCACCGGCGAGTCGGCGCGTGCCGACGTGCACCGCCTGCGGGCGTGGTCGGACGCGATCGTCGTCGGCGCCGGAACGGCGCTGATCGATGACCCATCGCTCACCGTTCGGGAGCCCGGGTACCGGGGCCGGCCACCGCTGCGCGTCCTGGTCGACGGGCGAGGGCGGGTTCCCGCGACGGGAGATCTGTTCGACGACGTCGCCCCGACGCTCGTCGCGACGACCGACCTCGCGCCGCCGGAACGCCGTGACGAGTGGGAGGACTCCGGTGCGGAGGTAGTCGTGCTCGCGGCGGAGGGCGATCGAGTGCCGATCGGCGAGCTCGTCTCCCTTCTCGGCAAACGTGACCTGCAGGGCGTGCTGCTCGAAGGTGGACCGACGCTGGCGTTCGCCGCCATCGAGGAGGGCGTGGTCGACAAGGTCGTCTTGTATTTCGCGCCGAAGCTAATCGGCGGGGTGGACGCGCCGACGGTGCTCGGCGGGCGAGGGTTCGCGCCGATCTCGAGCGCCGCGCGCCTGCGCGTTCGATCGTTCGATCCGATCGGCGAGGACCTGAAGGTGGAGGCGGATGTTCACCGGGATCGTTGAGGAGCTCGGTGTCGTGCGCCACATCGACGGCACACGAATGACCGTCGGCTGTCGAACGGTAACCGCCGACTCGGAGGTGGGGTCGTCCGTCGCCGTGAACGGCGTGTGCCTGACGGCCGTCGAGCGCTCGGACGCGCACCTTGCGTTCGACCTCTCGGAGGAGACGCTCCGGCGAACCAGCTTGTCACGACTCCGAGATGGCGACGGCGTGAACCTCGAGCGTCCGCTACGGCTCGCCGGGCGGGTGGGCGGTCATCTCGTCCAGGGCCATGTCGACGGCGTCGGCGAGATCTGGGGGGTCGAGCCCGACGCCGAGGGCGGCGTTTGGCTCACGGTGCGAACGCCGGCGGAGCTGCGTCGGTTCGTCGTCGAGAAGGGCTCGGTGTGCGTCGACGGCGTGAGTCTCACCATCGCCGCCCTCGACACGACCGCCTTCTCGGTGGCCTTGATCCCGCACACGCTCGCCGTGACGACGCTCGGCTCCGCGCGACCCGGCGACCTGGTGAACCTGGAGGTGGACGTGATCGCCAAGTACGTCGAGGCGCTGCTCGCGGATAGGACAGCGAGCCAAGCGAGCGTCGTGCGGCCGGCGCGAGAGGGGAGGACCGCATGACAGAGATGCCCGACCGAGTGGATCCGGCGCCCCCGGTGACGGAAGCGAACGTTGTCGGAACCTCGGGACACGGCACCGACGCGTTCTCGACCATCCCGGAGGCTTTGGACGACATCCGGCAGGGGAAGATCGTGATCGTCGTCGACGACGCCGATCGCGAGAACGAAGGCGACTTCGTGATGGCCGCCGAGAAGGTCACGCCGGAAGCGATCAACTTCATGGTGACGCACGGCCGGGGGATCGTCTGCATGCCGGTGACCCAGCAGCGGCTGGAGGAGCTCCGGATCCCGTTGATGGTTTCGAAGAACAACGAGAGCCACGGCACCGCGTTCGCCGTCTCGATCGACATCCGCGGAAGAACGACGACGGGCACGAGCGCATTCGACCGGGCCGAGACGGTCCGTTCGGTCACCGAGCCCAACCTGAGATCCGACGACGTTCGCATGCCCGGTCACGTGTTCCCGCTGATGGCGCAGGAGGGCGGGGTGCTTCGGCGTGCCGGTCACACCGAGGCGGCCGTGGATCTCGCGCGGCTCGCCGGCCTGTACCCGGCGGGGGCGTTGTGCGAGGTGCTGCACACCGACGGCACGATGGCGCGGCTGCCGGAGCTCGTCCGCGTCGCGAACGACCACGACCTCAAGATCATCTCGATCGCCGACCTGATCGAGTACCGGCGGCGTCGGGAGCAGCTCGTGGATCGCACTGCCGAAGCGGTCATCCCCACCGAGCACGGCGAGTTCACTGCGTACACGTACGAGAGCCTCGTCGACGGGCGCGTTCACGTCGCGCTCGTCCTCGGCGAGGTCGGCGACGGTGAGCGGATCCTCGTCCGCGTCCATTCGGAATGCCTCACGGGGGACGTGTTCGCGTCGCTCCGATGCGACTGCGGCGAACAGCTCCGCTCCGCGATCGAGCAGATCGGAGAAGACGGTCGCGGCGTGGTTCTGTACATACGAGGCCACGAGGGCCGGGCGATCGGCCTCACCCACAAGCTCCGGGCGTACCAGCTCCAGGAGCGAGGGCGCGACACCGTAGAAGCGAACGTGGAGCTTGGGTTCCCTGCCGATCCCCGCGACTACGGCATCGGCGCGCAGATCCTCGTCGACCTCGGCGTTCGAAGCATGCGGCTCCTCACCAACAATCCCTCCAAGCGCGCGGGCCTTGAGGGATACGGGCTGTCGATCGTCGAGCGCGTTCCGCTCGAGACGCACCCGAACGCCCGCAACATCGAGTATCTGCGGACGAAGCGCGAGAAGCTCGGTCACCTGCTCGACGGGCTCGAGGCCCTGGGCGCCGAGGAGGTCAGGTGAGGGAGATCCGCGGCGAGTTCCTGGCCCGTGGTCGACGGTTCGCGCTCGTCGTCTCCAGGTTCAACGAGATCGTGACCGGCAAGCTGCTCGCCGGCGCGATCGAATGCCTCCGCGCGCACGGCGTCGACGAAGATGACCTGGTCGTCGCGTGGGTTCCTGGCGCCTTCGAGCTGCCGACTGCGGCTCGGCGTGCGGCGGCGTCCGGGTACGACGCCGTGATCTGTCTCGGTGCCGTGATCCGCGGCGAGACGGCGCATTTCGAGCACGTCGCCGGGCAGGCGGCGAACGGCATCCGAGCCGCGGCCGACGAGACCGGGGTGCCGGTCATCTTCGGCGTCCTCACGACCGACACGTTCGAGCAGGCGATGGACCGCTCGGGCGGAAAGCACGGGAACAAAGGCTGGGACGCGGCGATGGCGGCCATGGAGACGGCATCCGTGCTCGAGCAGTTCCCGAAGGAAGCGGGCGGATGATCGTCGACAAGCCGTGGGGCAAGGTCGTCACCTACGCGCTCAACCAGCCGAGCTCCGTGCGCGTGATTACGGTCGAGTCCGGACAGGAGACGAGCGTTCACTACCATCAGATGCGCGACGAGATGTGGATCGTGCTCGACCCGGGATTGACCGTCCAGATCGGAAACAAGGTCGTCGAGGCGACGCCCGGCGAGGAGTTCATCGTCTCCGCCGAGACGACGCACCGCATCACCAACCGTGGTGACGCTCGTGGGCGCGTGCTCGAGATCGCCTACGGCTACACGACCGAGGACGACACGCTCCGCCTCGAGGATGACTACGGACGCTCCCTCCAACCGGACTGGTGATGGCGTCGCGTGAGCCGTGAACACCCTCCGTCCTGTGGGCGCGAACGGATTGAGCGCGTCGAAGGGCCGTGCTAGGCTCCGCGCCGCCGACGCGCTCGAGCAGCGCGCGACGCGAGGCACGCAACAGGAGGCATCGGTTGGCAGAGCAGGGCACCGTCAAGTGGTTCAGCAACGAGAAGGGCTTCGGCTTCATCTCGCGTGAAGGTCAGGACGACGTGTTCGTTCACTTCTCCGCGATCCAGGGCGAGGGATACCGCTCGCTCACCGAGGGTCAGGCGGTCGAGTTCGACGTCGTCGACGGCCCCAAGGGCAAGCAGGCCGCCAACGTTCGGCCCGTCTAGATTCGGTACGCGCGGCGGTTCCGAACCTCGACACCCCCACGGACCCGCACCTATACTTTTCCGCAGCGGTTCGCCGTGTTCCACCGGAGGCACCGGGATGCGCCCGGTGCCTTTTCATCGGACGGGAGGTGATGCGGGGTCTCGGCTGATCCACGGATAAACGACCGGATCCGATCGGCGCAGGTGCGTCTGGTGGGTCCGGACGGAGCCCAGATCGGCATCGTCTCCACGCAGGAGGCGCTGCGGCAGGCCCAGGAGCTCGATCTCGACCTCGTCGAGGTCGCGCCGCAGGCGAACCCGCCCGTCGCGAGGATCATGGATTACGGCAAGTTCAAGTACGAACGTGACATCCGGCTCAAGGAGGCGCGGAAGAAGCAGGCCAGGGTCGAGGTCAAGGAGATCAAGTTCCGGCCGAAGATCGACCCACACGACTACGAGACCAAGAAGGGCCACGTCGTCCGGTTCCTGAACGCGGGCGCGCGGGTCAAGGTGACGATCATGTTCCGGGGGCGGGAGATGGCCCACACGGAGCTCGGGCGACGGATCCTGGACAGGTTGGTCGGCGACCTTGGCGACATGGCCACGGTGGAGGCAACACCCAAGCAGGACGGACGCAACATGGTGATGGTGATCGCGCCGACGAAGAAGCACGCCGAGCAACGGAGCGCCGCGAGGCCCGCGGCCGCACCGGCGCCCGTCGAATGATCCAGAGGGAACGAACATGAAACAGAAGACGCATCGGGCTGCTGCCAAGCGGTTCCGCATCACGCGGACGGGCAAGATCCTTCACCGCAAAGCGACGGGCAACCACATGCTGACGAAGAAGCGGAGCAACCGGCGCCGCCGCGTCGAGGGGATGGCCTCGGTGACGGCAGAACGCACGAACATCCGCCGGCTGCTCGGGAAGTAGGGGACGGATGGCACGCGTCAAGCGTTCGGTCCACGCCAAGAAGAAGCGCCGCGAGGTGCTTCGCAAGGCCAAGGGCTACTTCGGCTCCCGTTCGCGGCGGTACCGGATGGCCAAGGAGCAGCTGCTGCACTCAGGGCAGTACGCGTACCGCGACCGCCGTGACCGCAAGGGCCAGTTCCGCAGGCTGTGGATCGCCCGGATCGGCGCGGGCGCGCGCCAGAACGGGCTCTCGTACTCGCAGCTGATCCACGGGCTGCAGCGCGCCGGCGTCGAGCTGGACCGCAAGGCGCTCGCCGACCTCGCCGTGCACGACCCGTCGGCGTTCGCGCAGCTGGTTCAGACGGCCAGGGACGCGCTCGCCGCCTGAGCTCGGCCGAGTCCCGGGAACGCGGCCACGGCTGCCGGTCGCGCGGGAGCGGCCCGCTAGGATTCCTGGTCGACAGCGGTTCGGCCCTGGGGAACGCGTGATCACCTCGATCCGAAACGAGCGGGTCGCCGCCGCGCTCCGCCTGAAGAAACGGGCCTTCCGCGAACGCGAACGGTGCTTCCTGGTGGAGGGCGCTCAGGCCGTCGGCGTGGCGCTTTCGAACCGGCCCGGCCTCATCAGGCTCTACCACTCCGACCCCGACCACCCGCTCGTCGAACGCGCTCGTCGGTCCGGCGTCGAGCTCGTGCACGTGAGTGAGACGATCGTCGAGCGGCTGACGTCGACGGTGACACCCCAGGCGCTCGTCGGCATCGCGCCGTTCGTGGATCTCGAGCTCGCGTCGATCGGCGAGCCGGAACGGTGCGTCGCCGTGTTGCACGCTGTCCGAGATCCCGGCAACGCCGGGACCGTCGTGCGCTCCGCCGACGCAGCCGGCGCAGGTGGCGTCGTGTTCACGTCGGGATCCGTCGACGTGTACAACCCGAAGACGGTGCGCGCGACCGCGGGGTCGCTGTTCCACCTGCCGATCGTTCGAGGCGTCGAGACGGATGCCGCGATCGGGCTCCTGCGCGATCGCGGCATGCGCGTCCTGGCCATGGATAGTTCCGGCGACACCGACCTGTACGAGCTCGACCTGACCGATCCCGTGGCGTTCGTCTTCGGGAACGAGGCGTGGGGACTCCCGATGGAGATCGCCGAGCTCGCGGACGCGACCGTTCGCGTTCCGATCACCGGGCGCGCCGAATCGCTCAACCTCGCCGCCGCGGCGACGATCTGCCTGTTCGAGTGGGCGAGACATCTGCGAGAGGGTCGTCGCGCCGCCCTGGAGGCGATCGTCGCGGCCGCCGCGCACGACATCCGCTCGCCGCTCACCGCGATGAAGGGGTTCGGTCACGCGCTCGCGACGCGATGGGATCAGATGACCGAAGAGGAACGCACGTTGATGCTGACGGGGATCGTCTACGACACCGACAGGCTGAACGCGATCCTCCGCCAGCTCGTCGACGCCGCGCGCCTGGCGGCAGGTTCGCTCGACCTGTATCCGGAGCGAACGGACCTGGGCCGGCTCGTCCAGCAGGTCGCGGAATCGCTCGGGCGTGACCCGGAGCATCCGCCGATCGAATGGAAGCACGGCGAGGTAGAGGCGTTCGTCGACGGCGATCGGCTGCGGCTGGTGCTCGAGGCGTTCATCGAGTCGGTCGTGTGGTGGACCAACGATGGTCCCGTGTCCGTCGAGGCGGCCATGCGTGACGGCAGACTCGTCCTCACCGTGTCGCGGGGAGGTACCGACCTCGGGCAGGACGAGGCGGAGCGGCTCTTTCGGCCCCGCGCGCCGGGCGCCGGCACCGGGAGCAAGATCGGGCTGTTCGTCGCGCTCGGCATCGCCGAGGCGCAAGGAGGAACCGCCGAGGTCCGGGCGGACGAGCGTCTGTCGTTCATCCTCGACGTGCCGGTCGCGGTACAGGGGTTCTCAGACCGAAGCGACGGCTAGACTCGCCGGACCATGGACTCGAACGAGGCGCGTTCGATCGCCGACGCCGAGCTCGAGCGCGGCCTCGGTTCGTTCGCCGCAGCGGACTCGATCGACGAGCTCGAAGCGGCGAAGACCGCGATCCTGGGGCGAAAGAGTCGGCTCTCAGATGTTCAGAGGTCAATCGGATCGGTGTCGCGCGAGGAGCGCGGCGAGCTCGGCAAGCGCGTCAATGAGGTGTTCGCCGACCTCCGGAGCGCATACGACGCGCGCCGAACCGAGCTCGAGCTGGCCACCGGCGCAGAGATCCTCGACGCCGATGCCGTCGACGTGACGCTTCCCGGCAGACGACCGCGCCCCGGATCGCTCCATCCACTCACGCTGGTCGAGCAGCGAATGGTCCAGATCTTCACGCGGATGGGCTATCGCGTCGCGGAGGGGCCCGAGGTCGAGGACGAATGGCACAACTTCGAAGCCCTCAACATCCCCGCCGATCACCCCGCCCGCACGTTGAAGGATTCGCTGTACGTCGACGTCGATGCGCTGCTGCTGCGGACCGAGACGAGCGCCGTGCAGATCCGAACGATGCAATCGCAGGAGCCCCCTGTGTACATCGTGGCCCCCGGGCGCGTGTACCGGCGCGAGGCGCACGATGCGACGCACAGCTCGGTGTTCCATCAGTTGGAGGGGCTTGCCGTCGACGAGGGCATCACGTTCGCGGATCTGAAGGGAACGCTCCACGCATTTGCGAAGGAGATGTTCGGATCGGACGTGCGCGTCCGGATGAAGCCCGACTACTTCCCGTTCGTCGAGCCCGGGTGCGATCTCGCGGTGTCCTGCTTCGTGTGTGGAGGCACCGGGTGCTCGGTCTGCGGAAACGGATGGCTCGAGCTCCTCGGCGCCGGCATGGTGCATCCGAAGGTCCTGGAGAACGGTGGCTACGACTCGGAGCGGTACACGGGGTTCGCGTTCGGGATCG
Organism: uncultured bacterium; assembly: GCA_937881155.1. Taxonomy (GTDB): domain Bacteria; phylum Actinomycetota; class UBA4738; order UBA4738; family HRBIN12; genus CALGFI01. The sequence continues at coordinate 12,411 of CALGFI010000168.1, forward strand.
GGATCGAGCGGGTGGCGATGCTCCTGTACGGCGTGAACGACCTGCGTCTGTTCACCGAAGGCGACGTCCGGTTCCTCCAGCAGTTCGAAGGCGCCGTGTGAAGATCTTCGTGCCGTGGCTGCGCGATCTCTGTCCGACGGAGCTCGACGCCGAGGAGCTCGCGGAGCTTCTCACCAGCAAGGGCGCCGAGGTCGAATCGATCGACCGGCCCTGGCGGGGGCTTTCCGGCGTGGTCGTCGCGCGCGTCGTCGAGGTGCGCGACCACCCCAACAGCGACACGCTCTGCGTGGCGCGCGTGCAGACCGGCTCCGGAGAGCTCGAGGTCGTCGTGGGCGTCCGGAACATGCAGCCGGGCGATCTGGTGCCGCTCGCGCCGCCGGGGTCACGGGTGCCGGCGCTGCCCCAGCCGCTGGGGGCACGAGAGATCCGCGGTGTCCTGTCGAACGGAATGCTGTGCGCTCCGGACGAGCTTGCCATCTCGCCGTCACACGATGGAATCCTGATCCTGCCGGCGGACCTCGAGCCCGGGGCGGACGTCGCGGCGACGTTCGGCCTCTCCGGTGAGGTCCTCGACGTCGAGGTCACGCCGAATCGCGGGGACCTTCTCTCGGTGATCGGGGTCGCCAGGGAGGTCGCGGCGGCGACGGGTACGCCGCTCGTCGCGCCGAACGTGCGCGTCGACGAGGCCGACGAAACCGTCGAGGGCGTAGCGACCATCGAGATCGACGACCTCGACCGGTGCCCGCGGTATCGCGCGCGGATCCTGCGCGACGTTCGGCACGTCACCGCGCCGATCGCCGCGCAAGCACGTCTCACCGCATCCGGAATGCGGCCGATCTCTGCGGCGGTCGACGCGACGAACTACGCGATGCTCGAGATCGGACAGCCGCTCCACCCGTTCGACCTGTCACTGCTGAAGGGACCGGGCATCGTGGTCCGTCGGGCGAAGCAGGGCGAACGCATGATCACCCTCGACGGCGTCGAGCGGACGTTCACCGACGACGACCTGTTGATCTGCGACGCGGAGCGTCCGGTCGGCGTAGGTGGCGTGATGGGAGGCGAGCTCGCGGAGATCTCGCCCTCGACGACCGACGTCCTGCTCGAAGCCGCTTCGTTCCAGCGTGAGGGGATCCAGCGGACGAGACGCCGCCTCGCGCTCTCGACGGAGGCGTCGACGCGGTTCGAGCGAGGCGTCGATCCCGAGGCCGTGGTGACGGGAGGGGACCGTGCATGCCGGCTGATGGTCGAGTGGTGCGACGCCTCGGTGCTCCGCGGAGCGCTCGACGTCGGCGACCCGCCAAGACGGCGATGGGTCTCGATGCGGGCGTCCCGCTCGTCGGCGATCATCGGCTACGGGGTCTCCGTGTCCGACGCCGAGGCCGTTTTCGATCGGCTCGGCATGGCGCACGAACGAGCGGACGAGGACACGATCCGCGTCGAGGCGCCCGGGTACCGCTTCGACCTGGAACGCGAGGTCGATCTCATCGAAGAGGTCGTGCGCGTACAGGGGTACGACCGCGTCGGCTCGACGCTTCCGGCGATCAGGCAGCCGGGCGGCGTTCCCGAGCGGTACGCGTTCGTCGATCGGATCCGTATCGCGATGACCCGCGCCGGGCTTCGCGAGGTACGCCTGATGCCGTTCCTCTCCGACAAGGAGCTCCGGCTGTTCGGAGGCGGAGACGCCGTTCGGATCACCAACCCCTTGCAGGCGGATGACGGGCTGCTGAGAACGCAGCTCCTCCCGGGACTGCTTCGGGTTGCCAGGCGGAACACGTACCGCCAGGTGCGGCAGGTGGCGATCTTCGAGGTGAGCCCGCGCTTCCGCCTCGTCTCAGGCGCGGTGGACGAACGGCGGAGCGTCGCGTTCGTGATGACCGGAAGCGCCGACGAGTCATGGCACACCGCGCGGCGCGAGTTCGACGTCTTCGACGCGAAGGGCGTCGTCGAGGAGCTGCTTGCTGCGGTCGGCGTGGCGTGGACGGCGGGTGACCGAGCGGGTGCTCCATTCCATCCGGGCAGGTCCGCGTACGTCGTTGCCGGCTCGAAGACGGTCGGCGTGTTCGGCGAGCTGCACCCGTCGGTCGCGGCCGCGTTCGATCTCACCGGGCGGGTCGCTGTCGGTGAGCTCGACGTCGATGCGATCGCCGATCGCGCGAGGGACATGCCTCAGGTGAGCGACGTGCCGCGCTTCCCGCCGGTGCGCCGCGACCTGGCGTTCGTCGTCGACGCTTCGACGCAAGCCGCCCGGTTGCACGCGGCGCTCGAGGAAGCCGGCGGCGACCTCGTCGACTCGGTCGTCCTGTTTGACGTGCACGCGGGGCCGCCGCTGCCCGACGGCAAGAAGAGCCTGGCCTTCTCGGTCGACCTTCGGGCGTCGGATCGGACCCTCACCGACGCCGAAGCCAACGACGTCGTCGCCGCGATCGCCGAGCGGCTGGCGCGCGATTTCGGCGCCGAACTGCGCTCGTCGTAGCCCGTCCGAGCGGCGGAAACCGGCCCGGGCATAGACTTGTCCGATGGAACGCGACGTCCTGTCCGTCGATGACCTCTCATCCGAGGAGGTCACGCGCCTCCTCGACCTCTCCCAGAAGGTCAAGGCGCATCCGGGCGATTACGGCGAAGCGCTCAAGGGCCGCTCCGTCGCGCTGATCTTCGAGAAGCCGTCCACCCGGACACGCGTGTCGTTCGAGCTCGCCGTTGCCGCGACCGGAGGGCATGCCGTGACGCTTTCGGCATCCGAGCTGCAGCTCGGGCGGGGCGAGACGATCGAGGACACTGGCCGCGTCCTGTCGCGCTACGTCGACGCGATCGTCCTTCGCACGTTCGAGCAGGAGCGGCTCGAGGTACTCGCGCGCGCCGCGTCGGTTCCCGTGATCAACGCGCTCTCGGACTTCGAGCACCCGTGCCAGTGCCTGGCAGACCTGCTCACGGTCCGCGAGGTCAAGGGCGAGCTCGCGGGTCGAACGCTGACGTTCCTCGGCGACGGCAACAACGTCGCGCACTCGCTGCTGCTCGGCGGGGCGAAGACCGGCATGAACATTCGCGTCGCCACGCCGCGCGGGTTCGAGCCCATTCCGTTGATCGTCCAGCGCGCCACCGAGATCGCATCGGAGACCCGGGGGAGCGTCCTCACGACGCACGACGCACGTGAGGCGTGCGCGGGCGCCGACGTCCTGTACACGGACGTGTGGGCGAGCATGGGACAGGAGTCAGAGGCGAGCGAGCGAGCGCTGGTGTTCCAGGCGTATCAGCTCGACGCCGAGAAGGTGTCGCTGGGACGACCGGACGTCACCGTGCTGCACTGCCTTCCCGCGCACCGCGGCCATGAGATCACCGCCGAGGTGATCGACGGTCCGCATTCGGCCGTGTGGGATCAGGCCGAGAACCGTCTGCACACGCAGAAGGCGCTGCTGCTCTGGCTCCTCGGCGCCGCCTGAACGAGGGCTGACGGTGCCGCGCGCGAACGACGCGGTCGAGGCCGTGCTCCTGGAGTACGCCGACCTGCTCGCGATCCTGTCCGAGGACAGGTTCAAGCCGCGTTCGTACGAGAAGGCCGCGCGCGCCGTCGGCGGGTACCACGCCGACATCGGGACGCTCGAGCCCGCTGAGATCCTGAAGATCCCCAACGTCGGCAAGTCGATCGCCGAGAAGATCCAGGAGTTCCTGCGCGAGGGCACGATCGAGACGCTCGAGAGCCTCCGCGCGAAGATCCCGCCGGGCGTTCGGGACATCATCGCCGTCCCCGGCGTGGGACCGAAGAAGGCCATGATCCTGTACCAGGACCTGGGCATCGCGAACATCGACGACCTTCGCGCGGCCGTCGAGAGCGGCCGGATCGCCGAGCTGAAGGGGTTCGGCGCCCGGACCGAGTCGAACATCCGTCGTGGCCTCGAGCGGCTCCAGCAGCAGACCGGTCGCGCCCTCGCCTCCGTCGCCATGGACCTCGCGGAGGACTTCATCGAGCGCATCCGCTCGAACGTCGACGTCGAGCGGATCGACTACGCGGGATCACTCCGCAGGATGGTCGAGACGATCGGCGACGTCGATCTCCTCGTGGCGAGCGACGACCCGGTGCCGGTGATGGATGCCTTCACCGGCATCGACATCGTCGAACGCGTTCTCGCCAAGGGCGAGGCCAAGTCGAGCGTGCTGACGCGGCAGGGGCTCCAGGTCGACCTCCGCGTGGTCCCCGCTGAGGCGTGGGGCGCCGCGATGATCTACTTCACCGGGTCCAAGGCGCACAACATCCGCATCCGCGAGATGGCCGTTCGCAAGGGCCTGAAGCTGAACGAGTACGGGCTGTTCGACGCGAAGTCCGGCACGCTGATCGTCGCCCAGACGGAGCAGGAGGTGTACGAGCGACTCGGCCTCCCGTGGATCCCTCCGACGATGCGCGAGGACCGGGGCGAGGTCGAGGCCGCACTCGACGGTTCCCTCCCTGACGTTCTGACGCAGAAGCAGCTTCGCGGAGACCTCCATACCCACACGAACCTGACCGATGGGCTTGCGTCTCTCGAGCAGATGCTCGAGACGGCCTCAGCGATGAAGTACGCGTACTACGCGGTCACCGATCATGCGCCGAACCTGTTCATGCAGCGGATGACGGACGAGAAGATGCTCGCCCAACGCGAGCGGCTGCGAAAGCTCCAGCCCAAGTACCCGAGGATGACCTTGCTGCACGGTACGGAGCTGAACATCGACCCCGAGGGCAATGTCGACTGGGGACCCGAGTTCCTCGACGGGTTCGACGTGCGCGTCGCGTCCGTGCACTCGATGTTCGGACAGTCGAAGGACGAGATGACCAGGCGCATCGTCCGGGCGATGGAGAACCCGTACGTGAACGTGATCGGCCACCCCACCACGCGCAAGATCAACCAGCGACAGCCCGTCGAGTTCGATCTCGACGAGGTCTTCGCGGCCGCCGCCCGGACGGGGACGGCGCTCGAGGTGAACGCCTACCCCGACCGGCTCGATCTCAAGGACGAGCACATCGTGTGGGCGAAGCGCTACGGCGTGAAGTTCGCCGTGGACACGGACTCACACGCGACCACGCACCTCGACCACATGAGGTATGGCGTCGCCATGGCGCAGCGCGGGTGGCTGACGAAGGACGACGTGATCAACGCGTGGCCGCTCGGCAAGTTGCGGACGTTCCTGCGGAAGGGCCGGTGAGGCTCGGCGGCAGATTGCCGCGATCGTTCTTCGCGCGGCCGTCGACGGAGGTGGCGCCCGACCTGCTCGGGCGGGTCCTCGTCCGAGTCCTTCCCGACGGGAAGCGTCTCGCCGCACGCTTGGTCGAGGTCGAGGCGTACGGGCCGAACGACCCCGCGAGCCACGCGTTCAGCGGTCCGACGCCGCGTAACGTGGTGATGTTTGGCCCGCCAGGCCACCTGTACGTGTACTTCACCTACGGGATGCACTTCTGCTCGAACGTCGTCACCGGCGCCAACGGCGTAGGAAGCGCCGTGCTCCTCCGCGCCGCCGAACCGCTCGAGGGCGTCGACGAGATGGCGGTGCGCCGCGGCGTCGACGCGCCGACATTGCTCTGCTCCGGCCCTGGACGGCTGACGCAGGCGCTGGACATCTCGCGGCCGGAGAACGGCGTCGATCTCGTTCGAGAAGTTTCGGTGCAGCTCCGGATGGGCGATCCCGTTGCACCCCGATCGATCGCACGGAGCACGCGCGTCGGCGTGAACGTCGGGACGGAACGCCGGTGGCGCTTCTACGAGGCGGGTAGCGCATTCGTTTCTCGAGGGCGACCGTCGGTGCCGGAAGCGGTCAGGGGTTCGCGTAGATCGTGACGGTCGATCCCGAGGGGGCCTCGCCGGTCGGCGACTGCGCCCAGACGACGCCCGGGCGCGCGTCGCACCCGGGGTCGCATCGCTCGCGCACGACCGCTACCTCGAAGCCGTCCTGACGAAGCCTGGCCGACGCCGCGCCTTCCTGCGTGCCGACGACGTTCGGGACCTCAACCGTCTCGGGCTGGGGATCTCCGCGTTCGACCGTGATCGTCACGGTTCCGGTCTGGACCAGGCGGCCGCCGCCCGCCGGCTCCTGACCGACCACTGTGCCCTCCGACTGGTTCGACCCGTCGGTGTACTCGACGGCGACGTTGAATCCGGAGCCGCGTAACGTCGAGATCGCCGCGTCCTTCTGCAGACCGATGACCGCGGGGATCACGAGCTGCTGGTACGAGTCCGGCTCGTCGCAGACCTGCATCTCCGGCTCCGAACCCGCCGCGTACTGCACCGTGTCGACCACCTGCGGCGGTGTGTACTCGTTGGCGAGACACCCGCGCGAGACGTCGACGCGTAACGTGACGTAGTTCACCACGGGCGCGATGGGGAACTCCCGTTTGGGCATGTTCGCCGTCGCGGCGACCATGAACGCGCGCCAGATCAGCGCGGGCCACGTTCCGCCGTACACGATCGAGATGCGCACGTTGCCGCAGCACATCGGGATCTGCCCCTGGGGGAACCCGACCCACACGGCCGTGGTGAGTTGCGGAACCGCGCCGACGAACCAGGCGTCGCTCGCGTTCTGCGCGGTCCCGGTCTTGCCGAACTGCGGCCGCCCGATGTTCGCGGCGGTGCCGGTCCCCGACGTCACGGTTCCCTTCAGGATGTCGACGGCCTCTTGCGCGATCGCGGGCTCGACGGCTTCCCGCGGGTTCGGGCGGGCGTGGTAGAGACGCTCGCCGTCGCGCGTCGTGATCGAGATCACCGGAGTCGGCTGCACGTGCAGTCCGGTGTACGCGAGGGTCCCGAATCCCGAGGCCATCTCGAGCGTGCTGACCTCGTTCACGCCGAGGACGGCCGACGGCACCGGCGCGAGCGGCGTATTCGGCTCCGTCGTCCGCGGACAGCACCGGATCCCCATGCGAACGGCCGCCTCGACGGTGCGCTCCGCGCCGACATACGCGTTGCCGCCGCCCATCTCCGCGAGCAGGTTCGCGTACGCGATGTTGACGGAGTTCCGCGTCGCGCTGTCGAGCGTGATCGTTCCGTACCCGCTGCCCTCCGCATTCTTGGGCCGCCAGAACGTGCCTTCGTGGAGCGGGATGCTCGCCGACGATCCGTTCAGCGTCGTGTTCCGCGTCAGGCCGCTCTCGAGCGCCGCGACGAGGGCGAACGGCTTGAACGCCGAGCCCGCCTGCCGCCCGGTGCTGCCTCCCGTGGCGAGGTTGATCCTGGCGAACCGATCACCGGCGTCCCAGTAATCACGACCGCCGACCATGGCGCGGACGTATCCGGTACGCGGGTCGAGCGCAGTGAGCGCTGAGTACGGATCACTCGGGGACGTCAGGACGGACTCGATCGCGCGCTCCGCGGCCGCCTGCATCCGCGGATCCAACGTCGTGACGATCCGAAGACCGCCCTTGAACAGCAGGTTGTACCGCTCCTCCTGCGTCTCGCCGAAGCGAGGGTTCGACAGGAACCACTCCTTGACGTAGTCGAGGAAGTACGGCCCGATGAACGGCTTGCCGTCGTCCTCGTTCATGTTGAGCTCGACGCGAGCTCGCCGTGCCCGCTCGTAGTGGGCCGGGCCGATCATCTCCAGATCGAACATCCGCGTGAGAACCCGGTTCCGCCGGTTGCGGGCGCGACCCTCGTGCGTCACCGGGTCGTACGTCACCGGGGCCGCGATCATGCCGGCGAGGAGCGCCGATTCGCCGAGCGTCAGGTCCAGCGGCTCCTTGTCGAAGTAGGTGCGCGCCGCGGCCATGACGCCGTACGCGCCGTTGCCGAAGTAGATCGTGTTCAGATACTTCGTGAGGATCTGTTCCTTCGTGAATCGGTGCTCCATCTGCCAGGCGAGGTACGCCTCGTTGATCTTCCGGTTCAACGTGGTCTCGTCGCTCAGATAGACCTGCTTCACGAGCTGCTGAGTGATCGTGGACCCGCCCTCCACGACGCGGCCGCTCGTCGCGTCGACGTACGCAGCTCGAAGCACGGCACGGAGATCGAGGCCTGCGTGGTCGTAGAACCGCTGGTCCTCGATGGCGATGACGGCGTTGCGGACGACGTCGGGGATGCGCCGCGCGCGCACGACCACGCGGTCCTCGCCGGCGTGGAGCCGGGTGATCAGCTGGCCGTTCGAGGCATAGACGAACGAGGTCTGCGGCAGCTCGGCCGCTTCCTGGCGTGCCTCTCGCAACGTCGGGAGGTCGCAGGCCGTGGCGAGCAGTAGGACCAACAGCGCGGTCGCGCCGAACGTGACTCCCAACTGCCGGCTGTACCTCGAGACGACATACGCCCGGCGACGCCCACCGAACGGGGTCGTCCAGAACGTGCCGGCCATGGGACAGAAATCTTCCCACGGCGCGGAAGTTCACACTGCTAGCATCGCGACGCGCATAGGGGGGCGGGGGCCCAAGAAGTGAGCGAGCAGGAGCGAGCGAACGTGGCCCCAGCTCGAAGGGCTCCATCAGACCTCGATGCGCTCCTCGCCGGACCCGCAGAGGTCATTCCCGATAGGGGACTCGAGGACAAGCTCGCGCTCGGCCGGCCGCTTCGGGTCAAGCTCGGCCTCGATCCGACCGCCAGCGAGGTGACGCTCGGATGGGCGGTCGTGCTGCGCAAGCTTCGGCAGTTCCAGGACGCCGGCCACACTGCAGTCCTTATCGTCGGCGACTTCACCGCGCGCCTCGGCGATCCGTCCGGAAGAACGGAGACTCGCCCGCGCCTCGACAGGGACACCGTGCGCGCGTACGCGGAACGACTGCTCGACCAGTTCTGGGTCATCCTCGACCGCGACCGAACCGAGGTCCGTTCGAACTCGGAATGGCTCGAGCCGCTCGGAATGGAGGAGATCCTCGGGCTCACGTCCTCGTACACCGTCGCGCGCATGCTCGAGCGCGACGACTTCGCGAAGCGCTACGCAGATGGGCGGCCGATCTCCATCATGGAGTTCCTCTATCCGTTGCTGCAGGGGTACGACTCCGTGGCGGTGGAGGCCGACGTCGAGCTCGGAGGGAACGACCAGCGGTTCAACCTGCTCGTCGGTCGAGACCTCCAGCGCGAGTTCGATCAGGAACCGCAGGTCGCGCTCACCATGCCGCTTCTCGTCGGGACCGATGGTGTCCAAAAGATGAGCCAATCGCTCGGCAACTACGTCGGGATCACCGAGCCGCCTGACGCGATGTTCGGCAAGCTCGTTCGGGTGCGAGACGAGCTCATCGCCGAGTACCGGCAACTGACGCTCGACTTCTTCCGCGACCCGGCCGAGGCCCAGCGCGTCGAGGTGGGCCTATCGTCTGGAGAGCGCGATCCCTGGGCCGAGAAGCGGCGGTTGGCGCGCGAGGTCGTCGACCTCTACCACGGCGAGGGCGCCGGCGAGCGCGCGCAGGCGGAGTTCGACCGCGTCCACAGGGAAGGAGCGCTTCCGGACGAGGTCCGCGACGTGGTCGTCCCGCGCTCCGCGCTCATCGTGACGAAGAAGGACGGCGTCACCGTCCTCGATCGAGCGGCGCTGCTGACGATGCTCGGACTTGCCGAATCGAAGTCGGCAGCGCGCCGGCTCTTCGAGCAGGACGGGGTCCGAACAGGCGGAACCGTCGTCAAGGATCCTGAGATTCGCGTCGACGTCCCCGGCCTGCGCGCGGAGGACGCCCTCGCCGAGCTCGAGGGGTCCGTGTGGCAGGTGGGGAGGCGGCTTTTCGCCAGGGTGGCCGGCTTTTCGTGAGGGCCGGAGCCGGACACCAACCGGCGCTGGTAACATTGCTTCAAAGCAGAACGGCTCGACGTCGACACCGCCGGCGCGCAACCCGAATCCGGCGGCCGGTTGACGCATGGAGCGACCGCTCGTAGGCTGATTGGTTGGCGCGACTCCTTTCGTCACTCCATGAGTCGCCGCGCGCACCTTGAGAACTGAACAGTGTGCCAAAAGCCAGTGCGTTCCCCGTCGAGGGAAGGACGCGCCGTTTTGTCGCGTCCAGACTTTGACGGTCGTACGGAAACAACAACGGATCCACAGGAGGCCGAACCGGGAGTGCTACCCGGCGAGGTCGACTCTCACATCGAACCCAAAGGCGGCCTTCGGGCCGAACGATGGTTCTCTACGGAGAGTTTGATCCTGGCTCAGGACGAACGCTGGCGGCGTGCCTAATACATGCAAGTCGAGCGGGAACCTCGGGAGGGGTAACCCTTCCGAGGGGAGAGCGGCGAACGGGTGAGTAACACGTGGGCAACCTGCCCCGGACACCGGGATAACTCAGGGAAACCTGGGCTAATACCGGATACTTCGGCGTGATCGCATGGTCGTGCCGGGAAAGCTCCGACGGTCCGGGATGGGCCCGCGGCCTATCAGCTTGTTGGTGGGGTAACGGCCTACCAAGGCGGCGACGGGTAGCTGGTCTGAGAGGACGGCCAGCCACACTGGGACTGAGACACGGCCCAGACTCCTACGGGAGGCAGCAGTAGGGAATCTTGCGCTAATGCGCGAAAGCGTGACGCAGCGACGCCGCGTGCGGGATGAAGGCCCTCGGGTCGTAAACCGCTTTCGGCAGGGACGAAGCGAAAGTGACGGTACCTGCAGAAGAAGTCCCGGCTAACTACGTGCCAGCAGCCGCGGTAACACGTAGGGGACGAGCGTTGTCCGGATTCATTGGGCGTAAAGAGCGCGTAGGCGGCTCGGAAAGTCGGTCGTGAAATCCTGGGGCTCAACCCCGGAACTGCGTCCGATACTTCCGAGCTGGAGGCAGGTAGGGGAGATCGGAATTCCTGGTGTAGCGGTGAAATGCGCAGATATCAGGAGGAACACCGGTGGCGAAGGCGGATCTCTGGGCCTTGCCTGACGCTGAGGCGCGAAAGCTAGGGGAGCGAACAGGATTAGATACCCTGGTAGTCCTAGCCGTAAACGTTGGGTGCTAGGTGTGGGCGGATATCGACCCCGTCCGTGCCGAAGCTAACGCATTAAGCACCCCGCCTGGGGAGTACGGCCGCAAGGC
>CALGFI010000169.1 GCA_937881155.1 uncultured bacterium
GCGACGTTGATGATCGACCCGCCGCCCGACTCGACCATCGCCGGGATGCCGAACTTGCAGCCGAAGGCGACGCCCTTGACGTTGATCGCCAGCGTTCGATCCCAGATCGACTCATCCGTCGAGTCGACCGATCCGTCGTCGGCGAGCATCACGCCGGCGTTGTTGTACAGGACGTGCAGGGCACCGAACCGCTCGACCGCGGCGTCTACCATGGAGCGCGCGTCCGCTTCCCGGGAGACGTCGGCGTGGACGTACGCGGCCTCCCCGCCCGCGTCGGCGATCTCCTTGGCGACCGTTTCACCCGCGTCGTCGGCGACGTCGGTGAGGACGACGCGAGCGCCCTCGGCCGCGAACAGCGTGGACGCGACCATTCCCATTCCGCTCGCGCCGCCGGTGATGAGCGCGACCTTGCCGTCGAGGCGTCCCATGGTGGCGCGAGCATACGTGCGCACGCGGAGGGCTCGCGGAGCGCTCCGCCTCGCGTCGTGCCTATCATCGTGGCCTCGGTAGAGGAGGCACATGCATGGCGACCGAACTTCTCGTCTTGGCAGGTGAGCGGAAGGAAGCAGCAGACGGTTCGACGTTCGAGGTGATCGAGCCCGGTACCGGCGGACCGATGGTCGACGTCGCCGAGGCCGGTGCCGAGGACGCGAAGCGTGCCGTGGACATCGCCGTTCGAGCCTTCGAGGAGGGTGCGTGGCGCCGGATGAGCGCGACCGAACGCGGTCGGGTGCTCCTGCGAGCCTCGACGCTGTTCCGCGAGCGGCTCGAGACCTTCGCTGCGGCCGAGAGCCGGAACGCCGGCAAGCCGATCAACGCTGCGCGCGGCGAGATGGGGATCGTCGCGAACACGTTGGAGTACTGGGGCGGCGCGGCGAACAAGATCTTCGGCGAGACCATCCCGGTCCAAGACCCCGGCCTCGACGTGTCGCTGCGCGAACCGGTCGGTGTGTGTGCGCTCATCACGCCGTGGAACTTCCCGCTCGTCATCGCGACGTGGAAGATCGCGCCGTCGCTCGCGTGCGGGAACGCCATCATCGTCAAGCCCGCGACCTACACACCGCTCACGGTTCTCATGCTGGCGGACCTGCTGGTCGAGGCCGGTCTGCCACCCGAGACGATGAGCGTTCTGCCGGGACCGGGAAGGACGGCCGGCACGGCACTCGTGACAGATCCCCGAATCAACAAGGTCGGGTTCACGGGCTCGACCGCGGTCGGCGCCGAGATCATGCGGCAGGCGGCCGACAACATCACGCGCGTGTCGCTCGAGCTCGGTGGGAAGTCCGCGAACGTGGTGTTCGCCGACGCCGACATGGATCTGTGCGTCGAGAAGTCGATGTGGTCGATCTTCGACAACACGGGTCAGGACTGCACGTCGCGCTCCCGCATGTTCGTCGAGCGACCGGTGTACGACGAGTTCATCGAGCGGTTCGCCAAGCGCACGGCCGAGCTGCGCGTCGGGCGGCCCGACGACGAGACGACCGATCTCGGCCCCATGATCTCCGCCAGTCAGCGCCAGACGTCTCTCGACTACATCAACATCGGGATCGACGAGGGTGCGCGGCTCGTCACCGGCGGCGACGTTCCGCCCGAGCCGCCGAACGGGTTCTACATCCGGCCGGCGATCCTCGCGGACGTCGACAACTCCTGGCGCGTCGCGCGCGAGGAGATCTTCGGGCCGGTGGTGTGCGTCATGCCGTTCGACACCGAGGAGGACGCGATCCGGCTCGCCAACGACACGCCCTACGGGCTCTCCGGCTCGATCTGGACGCGCGACCTCGGACGCGCGATCCGAGTGGCGAAAGGCATCCGCACCGGCGTGCTCTCGGTGAACAGCGCGCACAGCGTCCACACCGAGGCGCCGTTCGGCGGTTACAAGCAGAGCGGGATCGGGCGCGAGATGGGCATGCACGCAGTCAACCTCTACACCGAGGTGAAGAACGTGTTCTTCTCCGAGCTGTAGAGCTCCAACGAGCGCGTGCTGACGCAGCGCGTCCGTTGGTAGGCTCGACGCATCCCATGGAACTCCCCGAAGAGCTTGCATCACGTCCGCCTCGAAAAACCGGGTTGGAGCCGACGGCGACGCTGACGCTCGACGCCTACCGGCGGCTGAGAGGTGAGCTCGAGGAGCTCACCTCGTCCGGCCGGGCGCACATCGCCGAGCGCCTCAAGGAAGCGCGCGAGCACGGCGACATCCGCGAGAACGCCGAGTACGACGCCGCCAAGAACGAGCAGGCATTGATGGAATCGCGCATCCGCACGCTCGAGCGCATGCTCCGCGACCCCGAGATCGTCGAGGCACCTCCCGCATCCGAGGTGGTCACGGCCGGCATGCTCGTCACGCTCCGTCCGCTCGACGAGGACGATCCGGAGGACGAGACGTATCTCCTCGCGGAGTCGGCGGAGGAGCGCGCGAACGGCGTTCGGACCATCACGACCACCTCACCGCTCGGCAGCGCGATCCTCGGAGCTCGCCTCGAGGAGAAGGTCGCGTACGAGGCTCCCGGAGGCACGTTCCACTACGTCGTCCTGCGGCTCGAGCCGCGCGCGTAGGAACTCGCGATCCGTCGCGGAGTAGCCTCACCGTGGTGACGGATCGAGGCGGCGGCACCCATCGCGTTCGGGGGATGCGAAGGCGCGAAGAAGCGAGCGCGGATGAGCGAGCGTTGGCCCCTCGGGTAAAGGACATGCCGGCGCCGCGGAGCGCTACCGGCCTTGCCGCGAAACCGATGCGGTGGGTGTTCACGTGGCCGTATCGCGTCGCGCTCGCCGGCGTGTACCGCGCGGGGTTCAAGCCGTGGCAGCTGACGCTCCTCGCGCTGGCGACGAACGTGTGGGTCGGTGTGCTGCTCCTCCGCGGCGACCGGCTGGTCCCCGGTTTGCTGCTGATCCCGGCCGGACTGTTCGACATCCTCGACGGCGCGATCGCGCGCCTCCGCCACGAGGACAGCCGGCTCGGCGCGTTCCTCGATTCGGTCCTCGATCGCGTCTCGGACCTGATCCTGTTCGGGTGCCTGTACTGGTCGCTCGCCGGTCAGGACGAGACCGTCGAGGCAGCGCTCGCGCTGGCGACACTCGTGATCGCTCTCTTCGTCAGCCACATCCGCGCCGAGGCCGAGGCCGCGGGCGTCACGCTTTCCGAAGGCTACTTCCAGCGACTCGAGCGCTACATCGCGATGATGATCGGTCTCCCCGTTCCCGGTGCGCTGCTTCCGGCGCTGGCCGTCCTCACCGTGCTCGGCGGCGCGACCGTCCTGCAGCGAGGGTGGGCGGCACTGGCGCGCACTGAGGCCGGAGGCTGAACGCCGTGGCTCGAGCCGAGGACGCATCGTGGAAGATGCAGACCAACCAAGCCTGGATGGTGAGGTGAAACGGTGGAGCAGCGCTATCAGCGGGTCGCGTCGCTCGCGGAGGTCCCCGAGGGCGAGCTGCGTGCGTTCGACCTCGCGCTCGGGCGGGTCGCGGTGGTCCACGTCGAGCAGGAGATCTTCGCGCTCGCCGACGAGTGCCCGCACGATCTCGGCTCGCTCTCCGAAGGTGAGCTCGACGCCAACGAGGACGCGGTGGTCTGCCCGGGCGACGGAAGCGCGTTCGACCTTCATACCGGCGAGCCGCTCGACGGACCCGCAGTCGATCCGGTGACCGTGTTCGCTGTTCGGGTGCACGATGAGTGGATCGAGATCGGCCCGCCGGCGGACGTTCCGGTCTGAGGAACGCTTCACGAAACAGGAGGACGAGATGCGCACCGAGTTGCTCCCGCAGGCCGTGGTGATCTTCGGCGCCTCGGGCGATCTCACCAAGCGGAAGCTCTTGCCGGCCTTCTATCACCTCTTCCTCTTGGACCGACTCCCGACGCGGTGGGCGATCGTCGGGTCGGCTCGAACGGAGATGTCCGACGAGCAGTTCGTGGAGCAGGCGCGGGAGCATGTCGCGGAGTTCTCGAAGGACGGCGTGGAAGGCGCCCGGTGGAAGGAGTTCGCCAGCCACCTGTCGTACTGCCCGCTGAGCTTCTCCGAGCCGATGGCGATGAAGCCGCTCGTCGAGCACCTCGAGCGTGTGGACGAACGACACGGGACCGGCGGCGAGCGCTTCTTCTACTGTGCGACGCCGCCCTCCGCGTACGCCGACATCGCCCACAGGATCGGTGAGGTCGGTCTGCACCAAGACGCGAAGATCGTGTTCGAGAAGCCGTTCGGCCGAGACCTCGAGAGCGCGCGCCAGCTGAACGCGAAGATCCACGAGGTCTTCGACGAGTCGCAGGTCTTCCGCATCGACCACTACCTGGGCAAGGAGACGGTGCAGAACATCCTGATGTTCCGGTTCGCCAACGGGATGTTCGAGCCGATCTGGAACCGCCGGTACATCGATCACGTGCAGATCACGGTGGCCGAGAAGATCGGGATCGAGGGCCGGGGCGCGTTCTACGAGGAGACCGGGAACATCCGCGACATGATGTCGACACACCTGTTCCAGACGATGACGTTCGTCGCGATGGAGCCGCCGGTCTCGTTCGACCCCGAGCGCCTGCGCGACGAGACGGTGAAGGCGCTCCGTTCCACCCAAGTCTGCGACCCGTCGAAGGTGGTCCGAGGGCAGTACCGGGGGTACCGGGAAGAGCCCGACGTCGCGCCGGATTCGACGGTCGAGACGTTTTCGGCGATGCAGCTCGACATCGAGAACTGGAGGTGGGCGGGCGTGCCCTTCTTCCTCCGTACGGGGAAGGCGCTCAAGGACAAGGTGAGCGAGATCACGCTGAAGTTCCGCCGCGTTCCGTTCGACGTGCTCAAGGGAACCGGCTTCGAGCTCGGCAAGCGAGACCACCTGACGATCCGCATCCAGCCGAACGAGGGGATCACCATCGCGTTCAACGCGAAGAG
>CALGFI010000170.1 GCA_937881155.1 uncultured bacterium
GCGCGCCTGGTGGTGAGCCCGGCGGACCCGGCGGGGGAACGGGTGGGGAGCCGCCCGGTGGCGGAGCGCCCGGCGGCGTCGAGCCGGCCACGGTGGTCGCTCAGGGCATCGCCTTCGACACGGATACGATCTCGCTGCCCGCTGATCAGCCGTCGACGCTCACCTTCGACAACCGCGACACGGTGCCGCACAACATCGCGATCTACACGGACAATTCGCTGTCCGAAGCTCTCTTCCAGGGCGAGATCGTCACCGGCCCGGCGACGTTGCAGTACGAGGTCCCGCCGTTACCGGCTGGGGAGTACTACTTCCATTGCGACGTGCACCCGAACATGAACGGAACGGTCACGGTCGGCTGATGCGAGACGGGGGCGGCCCGTCCGCGTCGCGCCGCGCCCTCGCGTTCGCCGCACTCCTCGCCGTCGTCACCGCGTGCTCCCGAGGTTCGGCCCCGACGATTCCGGCGGTCGAGGACATCTCGGAACCGATGCCCGCGTTGGCCGGACAGGTGCTGACCGGCGGCACGCTCGCCCGAAACGACTACGCGGGTCGGGTGACCGTCGTCAATTTCTGGGCGACGACGTGCGCCCCGTGCGTGCGAGAGATGCCGCTCCTCTCGTCACTCCACAGTGGGCCGGATGGCGCGTTCGTCGTCGGCGTGAACTACCGCGAGGGAGCGGCGATCGCCCGCGAGTTCGCGCGGGACCTGGCCGTGGCCTACCCGAGCGTCCGCGACGCTGACGGCAGTCTCGCGTCTCGCTTCGGCGTCCCCTTTCTGCCGACGACGTTCGTGATCGACGGCGACGGGCAGATGCGGTTCAAGGTGATGGGCGAGATCGACGCCGAGACGCTCGAGCGTCTCGTGGACGACGTTCGAACGGCGTGACGCCGTCGGCCGGGACGCTATGCGACGCGGGCGAGCGGGAGCGCCGCGTCCACGGCGACCGCGCCGAACAGCAAGGCCAGGTACACGATCGAGAACCTGAACAGCCGCATCGAATCGACGGGTGATGCCGAGCGCCACAGGCGCAGCGCCCGCATCACGAACCAGCCACCGAGGACGATCGCGGCCGCGGCGTAGACGGCTCCCATCTGGCCGAACGGAACGAGCAGCAACGAGGTTCCGAACAGCACCAGCGAGTAGAGCAGGATCTGCCGGCGCGTCTCGCCGGCGCCGCGCACCACGGGCAGCATCGGGATACCCGCCGCCGCGTAATCGCCGCTGTACCGGAGCGCGAGCGCCCAGAAGTGCGGCGGCGTCCACACGAACACGATGGCGAACAGGATCCACGCGGGAAGCCCGACCGTGCCGGTGACGGCGGCCCAGCCGACGAGCGCGGGAACCGCTCCCGCCGCCCCGCCGATCACGATGTTCTGCGCGCTCGTTCGCTTCAGCCACAGCGTGTACACGAACACGTAGAACGCGATGGCCGACAGCGCGAGCGTTGCGGCCAGGACGTTCACGGTCGTCGCGAGGAACAGGAACGACACGGCACCGAGGACGTAGCCGAACGCCAGCGCGTTGTCCGGTTCGATCAGGTGCGCCGGCAGCGGACGCGAGCGCGTTCGGCGCATCACCTCGTCGACGTCGCGGTCGAGGTAGCAGTTGATCGCGTTCGCCGAGCCCGCCGCGATCGCGCCGCCGACGAGCGTCGCGAGCACGAGCGAGAGCGACGGGACCCCCCCTTCGGCGAGCGCCATGGCCGGGACCGTGGTGATCAGCAGCAGCACGATGATCCGCGGCTTCGTGAGCCGGAAGTACGCGGCCGTGGTCTCCCGCAACGTCGAACGCTTGCCGTTCGCCCGCGCGTCGACCTCGAGGCCCTCGCTGGAACGGCCGCGTTCGGTCTCGCGGCGAGCGGTGACCCACAGCGCGACGAGCGTCGCCCAGATCGTCGCCGCGAGCGCGACGTGTGCCGTGACCGCGGCAGGCCGGAGCTCCGACCAGACGTTCGCCGCGCCGACCAGCACCTGCGCGACCATCAGCACGAGCGCGATCCCCGATAGCCACGACAGCGCCGAAATCCGCGGCGCGATCCATGTCTTGATGAACACGTACAGGACGAGCAGCGCCGAGAGCGCCGCGAGCACGCGATGCAGGAACATCCACGTCGCGGCGCCACCGAGCGCCGGCACGAGCCGCCCGTCCATGAGCGGCCAGTCCCTGAACGCGAGCCCGGAATCTGTCGCCCGCACGTACGTGCCGACGAGGAGCGCGCCGAACGTGGCGATGACCGTCCAGCCGATCGGCCCGAGGAGATTCCGCGCGATGTTCCGATCTGGCGCTGCGAGACGCCTTCGAATGGCGAACGCGTACCTCGCCTCGACGGCGTTCGCGACGAGCACGGCGACGAGCGCCATGGCGAAGGCGAAGTGCAGCGTGACCCACGCTGGATCGAGCTCCGTCTGCACGACGATGCCGCCGAGTACGGCCTGCGAAAGAACGAGCGGAACAGCCGCGATCGACAGTCGGCGAACGCTCGGCGTGGAGCGGAGGCGGCGCCATGCGACGGTGGCCTGCACGGCCACGAGCACGACCACGACGAACGCCACGAACCGGTGCGAGTACTCAACCCACGACTCCAACGTCGGATACGGGAGCCACCGGTCGGGACCGCATTTGGGCCAGCTCGTACATCCGAGGCCCGAACCGGTCGCGCGCACGAGCCCACCCACGCCGAACAGCAACAGCGTGGTGCACGCGGTCGCGATCGCGAGCCTGTGGAAACGGGTCATACGCGTTGGGGCGATACGGCGGAACGATAACAGTGCCGCCGACGTCGCCTCGCTGCAACGGTCTTGCGATACTCGTCCGACGTGGCGACGCGGTCCCAATCCGATCCGACCCCCGACGACGTTCGGTCGCCGCTGCTCGAACGTGTTCGCGAGCGCGTCGATCCCGCGCTGGCCAGGTTCCTGTCCGATCGCAGGGCCGAGCTCGCCGGGATGGACGCTCGCGCCGCAGTCCTGATCGACGAGCTCCTTCGATTGCTCGCCTCCGGCGGCAAGCGGATCCGTCCGGCGCTGTGCGTGTACGCGTATCAAGCGGCCGGTGGCTCGGACGGACCTCCGATCACGAAGGCGGCGGCCGCTCTCGAGCTGCTGCACACGTTCGCGCTGGTCCACGACGACGTGATGGACCGGACCGACGAGCGCCGCGGCGTCGAATCGACGCACGTGCGGTTCGCCAAGGAGGCGCCGCCCGGCGTCGAACCCGACGGGTACGGCGTCTCGGTGGCCATCCTCGTCGGCGACCTGGCGGCCGTCCTCGCCGAGCAACGCCTGCGGACGTGTGGGGCGGCGCCCGACGCGCTCCACCTCGCCATTGAGCGGTTCGATCGCATGCGCGTCGAGATGGCGGCGGGTCAGCTCCTCGATCTCGATATGGCCAGAGCGGCAGAATCTCCGGACGAAGCGGCTCGCCGGCGCATCGCCGCCCTGAAGACGGGCTCGTACACCGCCGAGGGGCCGGTGCTGATCGGCGCCGCGCTCGCCGACGCGGGACCGAACGTCGAGGGCCCGCTCCGGGTCTACGCGCGTTCTCTCGGCGACGCGTTCCAGCTCCGCGACGACATCATCGACGGCGAGGCAGAGGCACCGTCCGAGGCCGCCTCGCGGGTCGACGAGCTAGCTTCGCGGGCGATCGCCGCTCTGCAGAGCGGGACCCTCGACGCAGTCGGGAGGGATGCGCTCGTCGAGATCGCGTCTGCGCTGCGGGTGGCCGGCTGATGCAGGTCCGCGACGTCGACGTCGCCGCGGCGCGCCGGATGTTCGGCGGCCTTCCCGTCGCCAGCGTCGCCACGGTGAACGAGGACGGCTCGCCGCACGTCGTCCCCCTGTGGTTCGTGTGGCTCGAGGAAGCGGTCTACGTCTCCGCGCGGCGACCCGGGCGGACGTGGTCGAACGCGTCGGCCGAACCGCGCGTCGCGCTGACGATCGATCTGGGGCGGGCCTGGGTCGAGATCGCCGGCGTCGAGATCCGCGGCCGTGCCGAGTTGGTCGCGCCGGCGGACGCCGACATGCGCAGGCCGATGTCGGCGTGGCATGAGAAGTATCGGCCGCTCCTCGCCGGCGAGGGGTTCGCCCGCTTCACCGGCGAGGTTTCGGACATCGGGTTCCTGCGCTTGGAGGTCGAACGGATCGTGGCCTGGGACCACGCCCGCGACTGAAGGGGCCACTCGCGGTTGTGCGCGTCGAAGCCGCACGCATAGGGTTTGTGCGGAATTGAATCCGGCAGTACGATCGTTTGTGAAGTTTTTCACAAGCTCCGAAGCGGGGGGAACGTCCCGGTGTCGAGCTCATCGAGCCCGCAGATCGAGACCGACGTTCTGGTCGTCGGCGCCGGCCCCGGGGGTTCCACGGCGGCCTACCACTTGGCCCGCCACGGGGTCGACGTCACGCTCCTCGAACGGGCGACGTTCCCCCGCGAGAAGGTCTGTGGCGACGGGCTGACCCCGCGCGCCGTCGTCGCGCTCCGGAAGATGGGCATCGAGCCCGAGGACCACCCGTTCGAGCGGCACCACGGGCTGCGGATCTACTCGCGGAAGGTCACGCTCGAGCTGCCGTGGCCGACGCTCGAGGACTTCCCGGGATTCGGGCTGACGATGACCCGCGGCGTGTTCGACGAGCTCCTTGCGCGGCGCGCTCAGCGCGCGGGTGCGCGATTGCGCGAGCGCACCGAGGCCCTCGAACCGGTCGTCGACAGAGGCTGGGTGACCGGCGCCCTCGTCCGCGACCTCGAGCGGGGCGAGGACGCCGAGATCCGCGCGCGCTACGTGGTCGTTGCCGACGGCGCGTCGTCGCGGTTCGCCGGGCACGTCGGCGTCAGACGCGACCCCTCGAAGCCGATCGGCATCGCGGCGCGGCGGTACTACCGCATCGACCGGCATCCCGGTCCGTGGCTCGAGGTGTGGATGGACCTGTGGGACGGCGACAGCTTGCTCCCCGGCTACGGCTGGCTGTTCCCACTCCCCGGCGGTGACGTCAACCTCGGAGCCGGGCTGCTGAACACGTTCAAGAACTTCTCGAACGTCTCCGCCCAGCGCGTGTTCGACGCGTTCTGGCGGATGCTGCCGCCCGAGTGGAACGTGACCGAGGACACCGCGGACGGCCGCGTGCTCTCCGGCCCTCTGCCGATGGGCATGTCGCGAACGCCGGCCGCCGTTCCGGGGATGCTCGTGGTCGGCGACGCCGCCGGCATCGTCAACCCGTTCAACGGCGAGGGCATCGCGTACGCGATGGAATCGGCGGAGCTCGCTGCCGAGCTGATCCACGAGGCGCTCGTGCGCGATCGTCCGGGCATCGCGCACCTGTATCCGACGATCCTTCGCGAGCGGTACGAGCCGTACTACCGGATCGGCACCACGTTCGTTCGGGCGATCGGGAATCCGACGGTGATGCGTCTGCTCACGGACTACGGCCTGCCGCAGGAGTGGTTGATGCGGTTCCTGATCCGGTTGATGGGCAACCTGTCGGACGGACCGCGCGGCGACGTCCGCGACAAGGTGATGGACACGCTCGTGCGCCTCGCGCGGGCGGCCTAGGAGGTACGACGACGTGGAGCTGAGGGAGTACCTGCCGATCGTGATCCTGGCGGTGCTCTCGCTCGCGTTCGCGGTGCTCTCGCTCCTGGTCTCGTCGCTGGTCCGTCCGAGCCGGCCCACGCCGGCGAAGCTGGCGCCGTACGAATGCGGGATCGAGCCGGAGCGGTTGCCGAAGGGCGAGCGGTTCAGCGTGAAGTTCTACGTCGTGGCGATGCTGTTCATCATCTTCGACATCGAGACGATCTTCCTGTTCCCCTGGGCGGTCGGGTTCCGCCAGCTCGGCCTGTTCGGCCTCGTCGAGATGGCGATCTTCATCGCGCTCGTGTTCGTCGCGTACGTGTACGTGTGGAAGGCCGGCGGGCTCGACTGGGTGGATGCGCGACGCGGCCGGCGCGCGGAGGTCGAGGCGCGCACGACCGCGCCGGAGGAGCGGGAGCTGCTCCATGCCGGTTGAGCGCATCGAGGGGTTCCGCACGGATCGCGGCGATCAACAGACGTCCGGCCAGGAGGCGGAGGAGGAGCTCGAACGCGGGCTCCTGCTGACGACGCTCGACAAGGCAGTGTCGTGGGCGCGGAAGCAGTCCATGTGGCCGGTGACGTTCGGACTGGCGTGCTGCGCGATCGAGTTGATGACGACCGGCACGAGCAAATACGACCTCGCACGCTGGGGCATGGAGCTCTTCCGCGCGTCGCCGCGGCAGTCCGACCTGATGATCGTGGCCGGGCGAGTGAGCCAGAAGATGGCGCCGGTGCTTCGGACGATCTACGACCAGATGCCCGAGCCCAGGTGGGTCATCTCGATGGGCGTGTGCGCGTCGTACGGCGGGATGTTCACCAACTACGCGATCGTGCAGGGCGTCGACACGATCGTCCCGGTCGACGTCTACGTGCCGGGCTGCCCGCCGCGGCCCGAGATGCTGATGTACGGGATCCTCCGCCTTCACGAGAAGGTCCAGAAGGAGGGGCGGTTCCGCTGAACGCCGATGCGCTCGCCGAACGCATCCGCGCGAGGCATCCCGACGTCGTGGTCGCTCGGGGCGAGGTCACGGTCATCGTTGATCGAACCGACCTGCTGGACCTGCTCCGCGAGGTCCGGGATGACGCAGAACTGAGGTTCGACTTCATGGCGAGCGTCACGGCGACCGACTGGCCGGCCCACGAGCCGCGATTCTGGATGGCGTACGAGCTCGCGTCGTGGGAGCACATCCACCGTCTTC
>CALGFI010000171.1 GCA_937881155.1 uncultured bacterium
GACCGCGTTACCCGAGCGCGCGGCGGAGATCATCCGCGCGATCGGTCGACTCCCACGCGAACTCCTTCCGCCCGAAATGGCCGTACGCGGCGGTCTCGCGATAGATCGGTCGACGAAGATCGAGGTCGCGGATGATCGCCCCCGGCCGGAAGTCGAACGCCTCCCGAACGACGTCGACGATGCGAACGGGGTCGACCTGCTCGGTCCCGAAGGTGTCGATCGCGAACGACACGGGATGTGCCGTTCCGATCGCGTACGCGACCTGGATCTGGAGACGGTCGGCGAGGCCCGCCGCGACGAGGTTCTTGGCGACGAACCTCGCCATGTACGCCGCCGAGCGGTCGACCTTCGTCGGGTCCTTGCCCGAGAAGCAGCCGCCGCCGTGCGGCGCCATCCCTCCGTAGCTGTCGACGATGATCTTCCGGCCGGTGAGACCGGTGTCGGCCTTGGGTCCGCCGATCTCGAACCGTCCGGTCGGGTTCACCAGGACGCGCACATCGTCGGCGTCGATCTCGTGCTCGCGCAGGACCGGATCGATCACCTCAGCCTTCATGTCCGGCGCGAGGAGCGTCTCGACGTCCACCTCCTCGCGGTGCTGGGCACTGAGGAGGACGGTGTCGACCCGTGTGGGCACGCCGCCCCGGTACTCGATCGAGACCTGACTCTTGCCGTCGGGCCGAAGGTACGGCACGACCCCCGCCTTGCGGACGTCGGCGAGGCGCTTGGCCAGGCGATGCGCCAAGGCGATCGGCAACGGCATCAGCTCGTCGGTCTCGCGGCACGCGAATCCGAACATCATCCCCTGGTCGCCGGCGCCGAGCGTGTCCAGCTCGTCGGCGGAGTGCCCCTCGCGATGCTCGAGCGCGTCGTCCACGCCGCGGGCGATGTCCGGCGACTGCTCCTGGATCGACGTGACGACGCCGCACGTGTGCCCGTCGATGCCGAAGTTCGCGTCCGTGTACCCGATATCGGTGATCGTGTCGCGGACGACCTGCGGGATGTCGACGTACTCGGACGTCGTGATCTCACCCGCGACCATGACGAGACCGGTCGTGACGAGCGTCTCGCAGGCGACGCGGCCGTCGGCATCCACCGACAGGATGGCGTCGAGTACCGCGTCGGAGATCTGGTCGGCGAGCTTGTCGGGATGCCCCTCGGTCACGGACTCCGAGGAAAAGAGGTAGCGCCCGCCCATGACGCGGCGGAGCATAGCAGCCACCTCAGACGCGCCCGGCGCTCCAACGAACGTTGTGCTGTCGGTCGGATGGATCTCCCGTCATCGCGTGAGGAGCTTCACGAGCCGGTCGCAGATCGCGGCGGCGAGCTCGCGCTTGGACCACTCCCGGAGCGGTTCGCCCTCGCCGGTACGCGAGAAGATCGCGGCGCGGTTCGTCTCGGAGCCGAACCCCATTCCCTCCCGACCGACCTGGTTCGCGACGAGCAGGTCGACACCCTTGCGTGCGAGCTTGTCCCTGCCGCCCGCTTCGACGTCATCCGTCTCGGCGGCGAATCCGACCAGGACGCGTTCGCCGGCCTCTCGCGACAGCTCGCCGAGGATGTCGGGTGTCGGGACCAGCCGAAGATCCGGCGTCCCGTCCTCTTTCTTGATCTTGGATCCCGCGGTCCGCTCGGGACGGAAGTCGGCGACGGCGGCAGCCATGACGACCGCGTCGGCTCCCTCGGCGGCGTCGAACACGGCGTGACGCATCTCGTCGGCGGTCGTGACCCGAACGACGCGCGGTCCCTCGGGCGGCTCGATCGTTCCGGGGCCGACGACGAGCGTGACGTCGGCGCCCCGTCCGTATGCCTCCGCGGCCACGGCGAACCCCATGCGTCCCGTCGAACGGTTCCCCACGAACCGAACGGGATCGATCGGCTCCCACGTCGGACCGGCCGTAACCACGACGCGACGACCGGCGAGGTCCTTGCCGCGCGAGAGCACGTCCTCGATGACCGCGAGGATCTCGTCCGGTTCGCTCATCCGTCCGACACCCTCGTCGCCCGCCGCGAGCGAGCCGCGTGCCGGTCCGACCACCCTGACGCCGCGTTCGGCGAGCGCCGCGATGTTGGCCTGCGTCGCCTCGTGCTCCCACATCCCCGTGTGCATCGCCGGGGCGATGACGAACGGGCATCGCGCCTCGAGCAACGTCGACGTGAGCAGGTCGTCGGCGATCCCGAACGCGAGCTTGGCGATCACGTTCGCCGTGGCCGGCGCGACGACGACGATGTCTGCCTCATGCGCCAGTCGAACGTGCAAGACGTGGCCGGGATCGTCGTCGAACAGATCGGTGTAGACGCGGTGATCGGTGAGCGCCGCGAACGTCGCCGGACCGACGAACCGTTCCGCGGTGCGCGTCATCACGACCCGCACCGATGCGCCGCGCAGCCGGAGCAGCCGGGTGAGGACGCATGCCTTGTACGCGGCGATGCCGCCCGTGACGCCGAGCAGGAGCCGCCGACCCTTCAGGACAGAACGGCCGCTCGGTTCCACGGTATCCATCTTCTCGCGAGGGGTTCGAACAACGATCGCTCCGCTCGACTGTGCTACCCCCGCACCCACCCTCCTCGGGGAGGCGGCCTACTTGACGATGGATTCCTCCGGGCGCTCCGCGGAGATGTCGCCCTCGGCGATCTCCTCGAGCGCGATCGAGAGCGGCTTGTTCTTCAGCCCGGTCTCGACGAGCGGCGGGATGAACTCCGCGCGGCCCTCGCCGAGCTGGTTGTAGTACGAATTGATCTCTCGCGCGCGCTTGGCGGCGAGGATGACCAGCGTGTACTTGGAGTCGACCTGTGCGAGCAGGTCGTCGATCTTGGGATCGATCACGGATCCTCCAGCGATGAGTTGTCTCGTGGTGTCCGGGACGCCTCGATGATAGCAGCGACCCGCTTCGCCGCTCGTTCGACGTCGTCGTTCACGACGACGTGGTCGAACCAATCCCGTTGCTCGAGCTCTGAGCTCGCCTTCTGGAGTCGACGGGCGAGACGGGCGTCGTCTTCGGTGCCCCGCGAGCGGAGTCTGCGTTCGAGCTCCTCGAGGGACGGCGGCTCGAGGAACACGAGGACGGCGTTCGGCATGGCGTCTCTGATCTGGCGCGCGCCCTGCACGTCGATCTCGAGGAGAGCATCCCCGCCGAGCTCCAGGATCTCCCTGATCGGCGCGGCCGGCGTCCCGTACCGGGAGCCGAAAACGTCCGCCCATTCGAGCAGCTCGCCCCCGGTGATCATCCGGTCGAACTCCGCCGCGTCGACGAAGTAGTAGTGCACGCCGTCCCGCTCCCCCAGCGACTCGCGTGGCGCTCGCGTCGTGACGGAGATCGACACCGTCAGATCCGGAACGAGCTCGCGCACCCGCCGAACGACGGTGCCCTTGCCGACCCCAGAGGGCCCGGCGATGACGTAGAGGATGCCGCGACGTTCGATCGCGGCGCTACTTCTTGGCGAACTCGCCGAGGAGTGAATCGCGCTGCTTCGCGCCGAGTCCGCGAACGCGACGACTCGCGGATATGTCGAGGCGCTCCATGATCTTCCGCGCCCGGACCTTCCCCACGCCCGGGAGCGACTCCAGAACCGTGGACACCTTCATCTTGCCGACGGTGTCGTCGCCCTCGCGGGACAGCACGTCGGTGAGCGTGAGCTTCCCCGACTTGAGCTGGCCCTTGAGCTCTGCCCGCTTCCTTCGCGCCTCGGCGGCCTTCTCGAGAGCCTGCTTGCGCTGTTCCTCCGTCAGGACGGGAAGCGGCATACGCACTCCTTTTCTCGGATCTTGGCGGTCTTGGCATCGGGGCCGGAAACCCGGCGAGTATAGACACGGCCGTTCGGGGCCAGCAACGCGACGCATGCACGCTCACCTGCGGTTTTCGTTCGTCAGCGGATCGAGAGAAGGATGGCTCGCGCAGCGCCCGCCGGATCGCTCGACGACGTGATCGGTCGACCGACGACGATGTAGTCGGCTCCGGCTTCGATCGCTTCCTCCGGCGTCAGGATCCGAATCTGGTCGTGGCCGTTCGATCCCGCCGGCCGGATGCCCGGGACGACGAGACAGAATTCCTCGCCCGTCACCTCTCGGACGACGGAGACGTCCTCACCGGATACGACGACGCCGTCCGCGCCGGCTGCCTTGGCCTCGAACGCGAGCGATGCCGGCGACGCGAGCCCTTCCCCGGCGATACTCGAAAGGACCGTGATCGCCACGACGAGCGGCCGCTCGAAACCCGCGTCGCGCGCCCCGTCCGCCGACCCGCGCACGGCTGCGGCGACCATCGATTCACCGCCCAGCGCGTGCACCGTGAGCATCTCGACGCCCAGTCGACCCGCGTTGAACGCCGCGCGCTCAACGGTGTTCGGGATGTCGTGAAGCTTCAGATCGAGCAGGACCGGCCGGATGTCGCGGACCGCTGCGACCGCGCCCGCGCCGCCCGAGGTGAACAGCTCGAGCCCCACCTTCAGCAGCGCGACATCCGACCCGAGGCGCCGCGCCAGTGCCTCGGCCCCCGCGACGTCCGACGTGTCGAGCGCCACGACGAGCGGATTGGCCGGTCGCGGGATCACGAGGCTGCGTCCCCGGCCGGTTCGCCTCGTACCCGGAGCCTGCCCCTGAGATCCGCCGGCGAGGAGATCCCCTTCTCCTTGAGGTAGGACGCGATGCCCTGTGCGATCTCGACCGGGGCAGATGGGTTCACGAGCATCGCGGTCCCCACCTGAACGGCCCACGCGCCGGCGAGCAGGAACTCGACGGCGTCGGCCGCCGTCGACACGCCGCCCACACCCATGATCGGGACACGCGGCATCACGTGGGCAACTTGATACACGGCCGCGAGCGCGATCGGCTTGATGGCCGGTCCGGACAATCCTCCGATCGGCGCGGCGAGCCTGGATTGGAGCCGATCGGCATCGACGGCGAGCCCGGGAACGGCGTCGATCAGCGTGAGCCCAGAGGCCCCAGCGCGAATGCACACGCGGGCCGTCTCCACGAGCTCCGGAAGCATGGGCGGAAGCTTCACGAACACCGGCAGTCGCGACATCCGCGCGACGGCGCCGACGATCTCGTTCAGCCGCTCAGGGCTCGCGTGGAACGGTTCGCCGGCGAACTCCTCGTCCGATGTCGACACGTACACCTCGAGCGCGACGATGCCCGGGCGGCGATCGAGCGCGGTGGTGAGGCGCACGTACTCGTCGAGTCGCGTTCCCGCGATCGAGGCGATCACCGGCACCTTTGCACGGACCAGTCGTGGGAGGTCCTTGGCCAGGAACTCGTCCACGCCGGGGTTCTGCAGTCCGACGTGCGAGAGCAATCCCGACGCCGTCTCGGCCGCACGAGGCACCACCGAACCTCTCGACGGTGCGACCGTGATGCTCCTCGTCACGACCCCGGCGAGGCGATGCACGTCGACCACGCTGGGAACGTCGCGACCCGTCGACAAGCAACCGGAGGCCGCCAGGACGGGATGCGAGAAGACCAGGCCGTTCAGGTCGACGGCGATCGTCTGTCCAAGCGCGCTCGTCGTCATCCGGGCCACGTGCGGACTTTCGCGTATCCCTCGGGAGGAGTCGGCGCCGATCCCGGTGCGTCACCGATCCACCGGTCCCACAGGATGCGTGCCGGGTTGAACACCGGACCTTCCGCGCACGCGCGAAGGTTGTCGTATCCCCCGCCGTCCTTGCGGATCACCGGGATCGCGCACGTGTAGCAGAGGCCGGTGCCGCACGGCATCTCGTCTTCGATCGCGATCTGCGAAGGGATCTCGCGTTCGAGGCACATCTCGGCGATCGCCCGGAGCGTTGGTCGAGGCGCGGCGGCGTACACCACCTCGGCTCCCGTGGTCTCGAGCATCCCGGGGAGCGCGTCGAGCACGGACCCGCGTTCGCCGAGGCTACCGTCGGCGGTAACGATCGAGAACGTCTGCGACAGCCGCTTGCCTTCGATCGGCTTGAAGACGTGCTCGTGCGTCTCGGCGCCCACGATCATGTCGACGCGTTTGCCGCGCGCGCGGAGCTCCTGTGCGAGGAAGTACATCGGCGCCGACGCGTGACCCTCGGACACGAGGAGGCACGCGTTCAGCTTCGCCGGATAGGCAAACGCGGTGCCGAGCGGGCCGATCACGTCGAGGAACTCATGTACCCGCACGCCTGCCAGCCAGCTCGTTCCCGGACCGTGGCGGTCGAAGACGAACTCGAGCGTGCCGGCCCAGCCGCCGCGACGCGACGCCTCGTGGATGGAGAACTGTCGCCGAAAGATGAACGAACGCCCCTGTGGCATCCCGATCGAGACGAACTGGCCGGGCCGGGCACGCTGCGCCACCTCCGGCGCCACCACGGTGATCGAGTGATACACGCCGAACCGCCGCGCGTTCAGGACCTCGGCGCGGGCGCGCTTCACGAGACGACCTCGCTCCACTCGGCCAGGCGCGCCTGCACCGGGACGCTGCGCGCCGCCGCATGGAACTCCTGCAGCGCACGGGGTTCGGAGGCGTCGGACCGGAGCGCCTCGATCCCCCGCAGCGCGGCGAGAAGCCCCGGCAGCGTTGTCACGCACGGGATACCGGCCTGGGCGGCCGCCGTTCGGATGAAGTAGCCGTCGGTCCGTGCCCCACGACCGAACGGCGTGTTGATCACCAGATCGACGCGGCGTTCGCGAATCAGGTCGACGATGCTTCGGCGGCCCTCCGAGACCTTCGCCACACGGGTGACCGGGATACCGGCGCGCTCGAGCACCCCGGCCGTTCCCTTCGTCGCGAGGAGCTCGAAACCCATCTCGGCAAGGCGCCGAGACGGGAACGCGATCGCGCGCTTGTCGCGGTTGGCGACCGAGACGAACACCGTTCCCGAACGCGGAAGCGCAGCGCCGCTTGCGACGAATGCCTTCGCGAGCGCGCGGCCCGGATCGGCGTCGAGGCCCATCACTTCGCCGGTCGACTTCATCTCCGGACCGAGTACCGTGTCCACGCCGGGGAACCGACCGAACGGAAGGACCGCGGCCTTCACCGCCGTGTACGGCACGTGCCGATAGTGGCGCGGATCCGCCGGAACCGTGCCGTCCGCGACGAGGTCGTCGAGCGTTCGGCCGAGCAGAACGAGCGTCGCCGCCTTCGCCAGCGGAACGCCGACGGCCTTCGAGACGAACGGCACCGTGCGCGACGCCCGTGGGTTTGCCTCGAGGACCCAGATTCGCTCGTCCTTCACCGCGAGCTGGACGTTGATCAACCCGACGACGCCCAGCCTTCGCGCGATCGTCCACACGATGCGTTCGACCTCGTCGAGCTCCTCGTCCGACAGCGTCGCCGGCGGGATCTGACACGAGCTGTCCCCGGAGTGGACTCCTGCCTCCTCGATGTGTTCCATGACGGCGCCGACGAAGATGTTCGACCCGTCGGAGACCGCATCGACGTCGACCTCGATGGCGCCCTCCAGGAACCTGTCGATCAGCACGGGATGCTCCGGACTCGCCTCCACGGCCGTGGCGACGAATCGTTCGAGCTCCTCCTCCCCGTAGACGATCTCCATCGCGCGGCCGCCGAGGACGTACGATGGCCGGACGAGCACCGGATAGCCGACCCGCGCCGCGACGGAGCGAGCCTCATCCGGATCACGCGCCTGGCCGTGGGGCGGCGCTGCGATGTCGAGCTGGCGAAGGAGCTCCGCGAACTTGCCGCGGTCCTCCGCCAGGTCGATCGCCGACGGAGGTGTGCCGAGGACACGAAATCCGGCGGCCTCCACGTCGTGGGCGAGCTTCAGGGGTGACTGGCCGCCGAGCTGACAGATGACCCCGGTCGGCTGCTCCGCCTCGCACACCGCGAGCACGTCCTCGGTCGAGACCGGTTCGAAGTACAGCCGCGAGCTCGTGTCGTAGTCGGTCGAGACCGTCTCGGGGTTCGAGTTCACCATCACCGCCTCGTATCCCGCCTCGCGGAGCGCGTAGGCGGCGTGGACGCACGCGTAGTCGAACTCGATGCCCTGGCCGATGCGGTTCGGCCCGGAGCCGAGGATCACGACGCGTGGGCGTTCCGCGGGCCGAACCTCGCTCTGCTCTTCGTACGCGGAGTAGTGGTACGGCGTTCGCGCGGGGAACTCGCCCGCGCAGGTGTCGACGGTCTTGAACACCGGCCGGACGCCGAGCGCCGTTCGGCGCGCCCGCACGTCGGCTTCGGTCGAGCCGGTCAGCGTCGCGATCCGTCGGTCGGAGAGGCCGGCGCGTTTGAGGCGTCGGAGCTCGGCGGCATCGACGGAGTCGATCTCCCTGTTCTCGAGCTCGCGTGCCCGCTCCGCGACCTGTTCGATCTGGTCGACGAACCACGGATCGATCCCGGTGGCGACGGCGACCTCGTCGACCGAGTGCCCGGCCGAAAGCGCCGCTTCGACCAGGTGGAGCCGTCGCTCCCCCGGCACGCCGAGGTGCACCAACGAGATCGGTTCACGGACCGCGAGATCCGCGCCGCGTTCGAGCGATCGCCACGCCTTGCCGAGCGCTTCCTTGAACGTGCGACCCACCGCCATCACCTCGCCGACCGACTTCATGGTCGACGTGAGGACGGGATCGGCCTCCGGGAACTTCTCGAAGGCGAACCGCGGCGCCTTCACGGCGACGTAGTCGAGCGACGGCTCGAAGGCGGCCGGCGTCGCGCCGGTGATGTCGTTGGTGATCTCGTCGAGCGTGTACCCGACGGCGAGGAGCGCGGCGATCTTCGCGATCGGAAAGCCCGTCGCCTTCGACGCGAGGGCGCTCGAGCGCGACACGCGGGGGTTCATCTCGATCAGCACCTGCCGACCCGTCCGCGGGTCGACTGCGAACTGCACGTTCGACCCACCCGTCTCGACGCCGATCGCACGGATACACGCGAGCGCAGCGTCGCGCATCCGCTGGTATTCGCGATCGGTGAGCGTTTGCGCCGGCGCGACGGTGATCGAGTCTCCGGTGTGCACGCCCATCGGGTCGATGTTCTCGATCGAGCAGATCACGACCGCGTTGTCGGCGCCGTCGCGCATGACCTCCAGCTCGAACTCCTTCCATCCGGCGATCGACTCCTCGATCAGGACCTCGGTGACCGGACTGACGTCGAGCCCCCGGGACGCCAAACGTTCAAGTTCCGGGCGATCCCCGGCGAACCCGCTCCCGCCACCGCCGAGCGTGAACGACGGCCGAACGATGACCGGGTAGCCGATCTCGTCGCCGAGCGAGATGGCATCGGCGACTGTTGTCGCGGTATCGGCACGCGGTACGTCGAGCCCCGCCTCCTTCATGGCTCGACGGAAGCCGCTCCGGTCCTCGGCGCGGCGGATCGCGTGGAGCCCGGCACCGATCAGTCGGACGCCGAGCCGGTCGAGCTCGCCCGACTCCGCGAGCGCAACGGCGACGTTCAGCGCGGTCTGCCCGCCCAGCGTAGGGAGGAGGGCATCGGGCCGTTCCCGTTCGATCACGCGCGCCACGGAGTCCGGGGTGAGGGGCTCGACGTAGGTTCGGTCGGCGAACTCGGGGTCCGTCATGATCGTCGCCGGGTTCGAGTTCACGAGCGACACGTGATACCGCTCCCGGCGCAGCACCTTGCACGCCTGCGTACCCGAGTAGTCGAACTCGCAGGCCTGCCCGATGACGATCGGTCCCGATCCGACGATCAGGATGCGTTCGATGTCGGTCCGCCTAGGCACCTGCCATCAACCGCCTGAACTCCCCGAACAGGTGGCCGGCGTCGTGCGGCCCCGGGGCGGCCTCGGGGTGGTACTGCACCGACATCGCCGGAACGTCCAGGCATCGAAGCCCCTCGAGCGTGCCGTCGTTCAGGTTCCAGTGCGTGAGCTCGGCGCTGCCGAACGCGGTCTCCACGACGCGCGGGCCACGGTCGGTGCGCTCGCTTTTCGAACCCCCCGTGCCCCGTGCCTCGTCGGCCTCGCGTCGCCAGCCGTCCGGATCGACGGCGAACCCGTGGTTGTGGCTTGTGACCTCGACGCGCCCGGTCCGCGCGTCCCTCACCGGCTGGTTCGCGCCGCGGTGGCCGAAGGGCATCTTGTAAGTGCGCCCGCCCAGCGCGAGCGCGAGCAACTGATGCCCGAGGCAGATCCCGAACACGGGAATGCGTCCGAGCACGGCCTTCGCGGCCGCGATGCCATATCGCGTCGCGGCGGGATCGCCGGGACCGTTGGTGAGGAGCACACCGTCTGGCTCACCGATCTCGCTCGCCGCCGTGCTGGCCGGAACGACCATGGTCTCGATTCCCTCGTCGGCCAGCCGGCGAAGAAGGGTGCGTTTCAGGCCGAAGTCG